>NZ_JBSVXS010000024.1:0-69332 GCF_054070155.1 Pseudomonas sp. SDT291_1_S447 | reverse complement strand
CTCCTACAGAGGGAACGCATTCCAAATGTAGGAGCTGCCGAAGGCTGCGATCTTTTGCTTTTAACCGAAGCGATAGATGTCCATCCCTAATGCACCCATAGTGAATCCCTTGTGCGCCACACTAAATTCACCCCCCGCACCCCGGGCAAAATACAGCGGCAACAAATGCTCATCGCTCGGATGGCTGCGCACCGCATGCGGCGCCTGCTGGCGATAATCATGCAGCGCCGCCTCATCGTCGGCCGCGAGCTTCTCGATCACCCAGTCACGGAAATCCCGCGCCCACGGCTCGACACTTTCCGGGCCGGCGTGCCAGTCGAGTTCACGCAGGTTGTGGGTGATGCTGCCAGAGCCGATCAGCAAAATGCCCTGATCACGCAGACTCGCCAGAGCGCGGCCGACCCGGGTTTGCAGCGCCGGGCCAGCGCGACTCGGCAGGGAGACCTGCACCACCGGGATATCTGCTTGCGGGTACATCAGCGACAACGGTACCCAGACACCGTGATCGAACGGACGCTGCGGATCGAGACGGGCAGGCAGATTATTGGCAGTCAACAGATCGGCCACCTCAGCGGCCAACTGCGGATTGCCCGGCGCCGGGTACTGCACTTCAAACAATGCACGCGGAAAGCCACCGAAGTCGTGCCAGGTTTCCGGTTGCGCATGGCTGCTGACGAGCAGTTCGTGGCTTTCCCAGTGCGCAGAAACAATCACGATGGCTTTGGGTTTCGGTAGTTCGGCGGCCAGACGCGCCAGCGCCGGGCCACTGGCGCCGGGCTCCAGCGCCAGCATGGGCGAACCATGGGAAATAAACAGGCTGGGAAACATGATGGGTTCCTGAGCGTTAAGATGAACTCATCTTCAGTCAGTTCACTGATCTAAATCTAATATAAGTTTTGATGCTTTTTGATCGAATTATTCGGAGTGATACATGCAGCCTGAGTTTTGGCACAAGAAGTGGGCTTCGGGGCAGATTGGTTTTCATCTGCCCGAGGTGAACCCGTATCTGCAGCGGCACTGGGCGGCCCCGGCATCGGCGCGGGTGCTTGTGCCTTTGTGTGGCAAAAGTCTGGATCTGGCGTGGCTGGCCGGGCGCGGTCATCGCGTTCTCGGGATCGAACTGTCGGAAAAAGCCGTCGAGAACTTTTTCAGTGAGCATCAGGTGCAGCCGCAGATCAGCGAGAAAGGCGCGTTCAAGGTTTATCGCAGCGATGCCTTCGAGTTGTGGTGCGGGGACTTTTTTGCGCTGACGGCGAGCGATGTGGCCGATTGCACGGCGATCTACGACCGTGCTGCGCTGATTGCCTTGCCAGCGCCGATGCGTGAGCGCTATGCGACGCATCTTCAGCAGATTCTGCCGCAAGGTGTGCAAGGGTTGCTGATTACGCTGGATTACGATCAGGCGCAGATCCCGGGGCCGCCGTTTGCAGTGGGGGATGATGAGGTGCAGCGGTTGCTGGGGGGTGTCTGGCAGGTGCAGGCGCTGGAAGAGCAGGATGTGCTGGGGGAGAGCGGGAAGTTCCTGCAGGCGGGTGTGACGCGCCTTGAGGAGCGGGTTTACCGCGTTTCTTCCCGATAAATTGCGTGGATTTTCTGGCCTCATCGCGAGCAGGCTCACTCCTACAGGGTTCTGTGGCGCATACACACAATCTGCGATCCAGCACAAATCACTGTAGGAGTGAGCCTGCTCGCGATGAGGCCAGTGAAAACAACCAATTAATCAAGGCAAAAAAAAGGCCCGCATCACTGCGGGCCTTTTTCATGGTTACACCGGTCAGATCAACCGCGACGACGCAGCGCGTCGATACGCTCTTCCAGCGGCGGGTGGCTCATGAACATGCGGGCAAAGCCCTGTTTGATGCCACCGTTGATGCCAAAGGCGTTCAGGGTGTCCGGCATGTGCACCGGCAGGCCCTGTTCGGCGCGCAGGCGTTGCAGTGCTCCGATCATCGCACTGGTGCCGGCCAGACGTGCGCCGGCTTCGTCGGCACGGAATTCGCGCTTGCGCGAGAACCACATGACGATCGCACTGGCCAGAATGCCCAGTACCAGTTCGGCGAAAATGGTCGCCACGTAGTAAGCGATGCCCTGACCTTCTTCGTTCTTGAAGATGACCTTGTCGACGAAGTTGCCGATGATCCGCGCAAAGAACATCACGAAGGTGTTCACCACGCCCTGGATCAGCGCCAGCGTAACCATATCGCCGTTGGCGACGTGACCGATTTCGTGGGCCAGTACGGCTTTCACTTCATCGGGTGAGAAACGCTCGAGCAAGCCCTGGCTGACCGCGACCAGCGCGTCGTTCTTGTTCCAGCCGGTGGCGAACGCGTTCGCTTCATAGGCCGGGAAAATACCGACTTCGGGCATCTTGATCCCGGCTTCGCGGGACAGTTGCTCGACGGTTTGCAGCAGCCATTGCTCATGCCGGGTACGTGGCTGGCTGATGATCTGGGTACCGGTGCTCATCTTCGCCATCCACTTGGAAATGAATAGCGAGAACAGCGAGCCGGCGAAACCAAAGACCGCACAGAAAACCAGCAGCTGACTAAGGTCGAGATCAACCCCGTTGGCCGCCATGAACCCGTTGAAGCCGAACAGGCTCAGGGTGATGCTGGCTATCAGCACGACCGCCAGGTTAGTGGCCAAAAACAGCAGGATGCGCATCATGGTTGTAGAAATCTCCTCAAGCTAAAGATGTAGCGTACTGCGGGGTATATAAGGTGCTGCACCGGGCTATTCAACTGAGTGACTATTTCAAACTGTGTCCTACAGCGATTTCTTTGGTGCCAGGCACATTTCCCACGACAGATACCGATAGGGATGACGACCAGCCGCGACCCGTCGCCATTACGCTGGACGCAGGTAAACGGTACGAATCGCAAGTGTAGAAGGCGTGCGCAGAGGCGGAACGCAGAAGTGTTGCTGAATCAGACAGTGCGCAACGTTTGGCCGTTGCGCACTACTGGCCAGTTACTGGCGGTAGGACTTGAGGAAGTTGCCGATACGACCGATGGCCATTTCCAGATCGTCGACGCGAGGCAGCGTGACGACGCGGAAGTGATCCGGCCACGGCCAGTTGAAGGCCGTACCCTGCACCACCAGCAGCTTCTCGGAGAGCAGCAGGTCGAGGACGAATTTCTCGTCGTTGTGGATCGGGCAGACCTTCGGGTCGATTTTCGGGAACGCGTACAGCGCGCCCATCGGCTTGACGCAACTCACGCCCGGAATGTCGTTGAGCAATTCCCAGGTGCGGTTGCGCTGTTCCAGCAGGCGACCCTGTGGCAACACCAGATCGTTGATGCTCTGATAGCCACCCAGTGCGGTCTGGATCGCGTGCTGACTCGGCACGTTGGCGCACAGGCGCATGTTGGCCAGCATGTCGATGCCTTCGATGTAGCTCTGGGCGTTGTGTTTCGGCCCGGAGATGGCGATCCAGCCGGAACGGAAACCGGCCACGCGGTAAGACTTCGACAGGCCGTTGAAGGTCAGGCACAACAGGTCCGGCGCCAGCGATGCGGTGCAGATGTGCACGGCATCGTCATACAGAATCTTGTCGTAGATTTCGTCGGAGAACACCACCAGGTTGTGCGCGCGGGCGATTTCCAGCATGCCCAACAACACTTCCTTCGAATACACCGCGCCGGTCGGGTTGTTCGGATTGATGATCACCATGGCTTTGGTGTTCGGGGTGATCTTGGCCTTGATGTCGGCCAGATCCGGGAACCAGTCGGCACCTTCGTCGCACAGGTAATGCACGGCGTTACCGCCGGCGAGGCTGACGGCGGCGGTCCACAGCGGATAGTCCGGGGCCGGCACGAGCACTTCGTCACCGTTGTTGAGCAGCGCCTGCAGCGACATCACGATCAGCTCGGACACGCCGTTGCCCAGGTAGATGTCTTCGATGCCGACACCTTCGACATTCTTCTGCTGGTAGTACTGCATCACTGCTTTACGCGCGCTGAACAGACCTTTGGAGTCGCTGTAGCCTTGCGCGGTCGGCAGGTTGCGGATCACATCCTGAAGAATTTCGTCCGGCGCTTCGAAACCAAACGGCGCCGGGTTGCCGATATTCAGCTTGAGGATGCGCTGGCCTTCCTCTTCCAGTCGTTTGGCGTGCTTGAGCACCGGGCCGCGAATGTCGTAGCAGACGTTGGCGAGCTTGTTCGATTTGCTGAACTGCATGGCGATGTGATCCCGAAAATGAACGATCCAGGCGGCGAATGGACAACCGTGCTGGGATTCCTGTGTTTTCACACAGGCGGACGTCTTGAGCCGTGGCTCCCATAATCCGTTTGAATGCGCCCGGTCTGGCTGCCAGACTGGTGCGTGACGAGGCGCAATCATACGTGCCGCCCGATCCGTGGAAAAGGTACAGATCGGGCTTTTTCAGCCGCTGAGGTGTGATGATGGAAAAGTTGGAAAAAACCCTGGAAGAATGGCGGGCGATGCTCGACCCCGAGCAATACAACGTTTGTCGTCTGAGTGCGACCGAGCGCCCGTTCTCCGGCAAATACAACGACACCAAGACCGACGGTGTCTACCACTGCGTTTGCTGCAACGAAGCGCTGTTCGATTCCAAGACCAAATTCGATTCCGGCTGCGGCTGGCCGAGCTTCTACGCGCCGATCGGCGAAAGCGCGATGACCGAAATCCGTGATACCACGCACGGCATGATCCGCACGGAAGTGAAGTGCGCGCGCTGCGACGCGCATCTGGGTCATGTGTTCCCTGACGGCCCGCCACCGACCGGTCTGCGTTATTGCATCAACTCGGTGTGTCTGAACCTCGAACCGCGCGCATAAACGATTGAAGGCGACCCTCGGGTCGCCTTGTTATTCGATAATTAAATTGCACACAATTTAATTGCTCGCTATGTTTGGTCTTTCCCGACTGTCTGCGGAGCCCCATGCCATGAGCGACAACCTGCTGAACATCCCCTGCACCACGATCAAGGGTGAGCAAAAGACCCTGGCCGATTTCGCCGGCAAGGCGGTATTGGTGGTCAACACCGCCAGCAAATGCGGTTTCACCCCGCAGTACAAAGGCCTCGAAGAACTGTGGCAGACCTACAAGGATCAGGGCCTGGTGGTCTTGGGCTTCCCGTGCAATCAGTTCGGCAAGCAGGAGCCGGGTAACGAAGGCGCGATCAGCGAGTTCTGCGAGCTGAACTTCGGTGTCAGCTTCCCGCTGTTCAAGAAAATCGACGTTAACGGTGCCGACGCGCATCCGCTATTCGTGCAACTGAAAAAACGCGCGCCGGGTCTGCTTGGCTCCCAGGGCATCAAGTGGAACTTCACCAAGTTCCTGATTGGCAAGGACGGAAAACTGGTCAAGCGTTTTGCCCCGACCACCAAGCCGCAGGAGCTGAGCGGCGAGATCGAAGCCCTGCTCAAATGAACAGCCTGCCGGTCGATTCGCTGAAGCTCGACAGCCAGTTGTGCTTCAAGTTGTACGCCGCTTCCCGGGCGGTGATTCGCGCCTACAAGCCGATGCTCGATCAGCTCGGCCTGACGTATCCGCAATATCTGGCGATGCTGGTGTTGTGGGAATGGCAGGAAACTGCGCCGGAGCAACCGACCGTCAAGGCGCTGGGCGAGCGCCTGGCACTGGACTCGGGCACGCTGACGCCATTGCTCAAGCGCCTCGAGCAGTTGCAATGGGTGCAGCGCCAGCGTTCGACGCGTGACGAGCGCGAAGTGCACCTGAGCCTGACACCGGCAGGGCAAGCCTTGCGCGAGCAGGTCGGGCCGCTCAAGGCTCGGTTACTGTGCGACAGCGGGGTTGATCTGGACCGGCTCAATGACTTGCGTGACGGTCTCGATCACTTGCTGGGGCAGATCAAAGCGCTGTCGTAGTCGGGATCCACTGATCGAGCAGTGCCGCCAGTTCTTCGCGGCGGAACGGCTTGGCCAGATAGTCGCTCATACCTGCCGCACGGCAGCGCTCGCGCTCCTCGGACATCGCGTTGGCAGTCAGGGCGACGATAGGCAGGTTTGGCCAGCGCCCGCTCTGGCGGATCTGCCGGCTGGCTTCGTAGCCATCCATCACCGGCATGTTGCAGTCCATCAGCACCAGATCGAATTCGTGATACTCCAGTTGATCCAGCGCTTCGGCACCATGGGCGGCGACGATGACCTCGCAGCCCAGTTTGCCGAGCATGCCTTTGGCCACCAGTTGATTGACCGGGTTGTCTTCGACCAGCAACACTCGCCCGCGCAGCACCGAGGGAGCGGTTTCGAGCTGCGCATCGTTGATTGCAACCACGTCCGGTTGCAGCGTGCGCCGCAGGTTCTGGTAGAGCGCGTTGCGCGCCAACGGTCGAGCCTGTTGTTGCAGAGGTGTGAGCGCGGCCGCTTCTTCGCTCGGCAGGAAACTGCCGTAGGCGGTCACCAGCAAAATCGGCGCAACGAGCGTCGGGCGCAGGCCGAACAGGCACTCAGGGCAATCAGTGATCACCACGTCCGGCGTCAGGCCCAGCAGTGAGTCATCGATGGTGCGCTGCTCGTATGTCAGTCCCCACACCGGCAGCAGGCTTTGCAGCAGTTCCGCCAAGCCACTGCTGGCGGCGGTGATGGCAAGGATTTTCCCGTGCAGCGGCGCAGGTGCCAGCGCGCGGGTATGGCAGGGCAGAGGTAGCTCGGCACAGAACTGACTGCCAAACCCGGTCTCGGAACTGATGGTCAGGCGCCCCTGCATCGCTTCGCAAAGATTGTAGGTCAGCGCCAGCCCCAGCCCGGTGCCGCCGTACTGGCGAGTGATGCCGGCGCCCGCTTGAGTGAACGGCTGGAAGATTTTCAGCTGCGCGTCCTGCGCGATACCGATGCCGGTGTCGCAGACCTCGATGCGCACCCCATCCTGGTAGGTCGACAAGCGCACGTCCACCCGGCCGAAACGGGTGAATTTCAGCGCGTTGGACAGCAGGTTGCTGACGATCTGCCGCACGCGAGTCGGATCGCCCAGCACCAGTGCCGGGAAGTGCGGGTCGATCAGGCAGGTCAGCTCGACGCTCGGCGCGGCATTCTGCGACAGCAGGTTGGCGGTGTCTTCGATCAATGAGCCGAGATCGAACGGAATGTGTTCGAGTTCCAGTTGGCCGGCATCGAACTTGGACAGGTCGAGGATATCGTTGAGCAGCTCAACCAGGACCTTGCCCGAGTCGTGGGCGATCGACAGTTGTTGCTGCTGCTCGGCGTTCAGCGGCCCGTCGAGCGACAGCGCGATCATCCCCAGCAGACCGTTGAGCGGTGTACGGATCTCGTGGCTCATATTGGCGAGAAACGCCGAACGGGCTTCGGCCATTTCCAGCGCGGTGCTGCGAGCGACTTCGAGTTCCTGATTGGACTGGCTCAGCCGTGCGTTGATCGCCTTGAGTTCAGCGGTGCGCGCCGAGACGATGTTTTCCAGTTGTCCGAGGTAGTCGGTCAGACGGTTTTCGGCGTTGCGCCGCTGCTGGATCTCGGTGGCGATGTTCTCGAATTGTTGATTGGCGACTTTGACCAATACGCCGATTTCATCATTGGCGTGCCCGGCCGGACACTCCAGTGTGGTCGGTTCGGCACTGCGCGGATCGCGTCCGCTGAGCTCACGGATGACCCGCACCAGCGGTTTGGTCAGCATCACGTAAAACAGTGCCAGCAAAAGGCCGGTGAGAATCAGACTGCGGGCGAAACCATTGAGCAGGGTGACCTCGGCCCGGCGCAGGAAGCGGCTGCCAAAGGCATAGGTGTCGACCTCGAGGCTCAACACCCCCAGCGATTCGTTGGGCAGATGATCCAGATACAGACGATCCTCGAACTGGCGCTTGGCGCCAAACAGGAAGTCGCTGATCACCCGATAGCCACTTTGCAGTTCCGGGCGTTTGACGCTGGCCAGCACTGTATTGTTGTTGTCGATCAGTTGCGCAGAAATGATCGCCGGCGAGCGCAATAGCCCCAAGGTCAGTTCCTGCGCCAGTTCGGCGTCGATGTTGTAGGCGATCCGCGAGGCCGGGTTATGGCTGATTTCCAGCAAAGACAGGATTTCCCGGTTGATGGAGGCGTCTTCACTGGCATAATCGATGCCGATTTGCAGCAGGCTGAGCAGCGTGCCCAGAATGAACCCGACCAGCACGGTAAGCCTGGCTTGCTTGTAAGACAGCCGGTGGGTGAATTTGATATCCATGGGGTGTTGAACCACTTCCGTTTCCCTTCGCTGCTCAAGCATAGTCGATCATGTATGGATACCGAGGTTCCCGAATCGCCTTGTAACAAGGCTTGGTAGGTGAATTCTGATCTGTGCGTCGTCGCTGGATCGTCATCATCACTGTGAACGTGCCCGAGGAGAAGACGTGGATTCCCGATTGAATGCTTTTCTTGAACGCGCCGAGTCGGTTCTGGCGCGGATCGAACCGTTGTTGCCGGCACCTCGGCCGGTGATCGACTGGGGTACTTGTCTGGCTGCGCGCTGGCAGCGCGACGGGCGCAGCGGCTACCTGTTGCCGCTGGAGGTCAGCCTCGACATGCGTCTGTCCGACCTGATCGGTGTTGACCGTCAGCTCGAACAACTGGGGCGCAACACCCAGCAATTTCTTGATGGCATGCCCGCCAACCATGCGTTGCTCTGGGGCTCGCGCGGTACCGGCAAGTCGTCGCTGGTGCGCGCGTTGCTGGCGGAACACGCCGCCGCGGGCCTGCGCCTGATCGAGATCGAGCGCGATCATCTGGCGGATCTGCCGCGGGTGGTCGAGCAGATCGGCAAACTGCCGCAACGTTTCGTGCTGTTTTGCGATGACTTGTCGTTCGAATCCGGTGAAGGCGATTATCGCGTGCTCAAAAGCGTGCTCGACGGCTCGCTTGAGCAGGCCCCGGACAACGTTTTGCTGTACGCCACTTCCAACCGTCGCCACTTGGTGCCGGAGAAGGAAAGCGATAACGAAAACTGGAAACGCGTCGACGGCGAACTGCACCCGAGCGAAGCCGTGGAAGACAAGATCGCGCTGTCGGACCGTTTCGGTCTGTGGCTGTCGTTCTACCCGTTTACCCAAGAACATTTCCTTAACGTCGTCGAGCACTGGATTGGCCAATTGGCGGCCAAGGCCGGTCTGAGCTGGCAGCGCGACGAAGAACTGGACATCCTCGCCGTGCGTTGGGCCACCGGCCGCGGTAATCGCAACGGACGTTGCGCGTACCAATTCGCCCGTTACTGGGTGGGACTGAAATTGTTGGAGCACAAGGCATGATTGATTTGCAACAAAGCGGCCAAGGCCTCGAAGGCTATGGCATGTTGGCCGCACAGCTGGAATCGCTGCTGGCGGACGAGCGCGATTTCATCGCCAACGCCGCGCAGTTTTCGGCGTTTCTGTTCAACCAGCTCGATGACCTGAACTGGGCGGGTTTTTACCTCAATCGCAACGGCGAGCTGGTGCTCGGCCCGTTCCAGGGGCAGATCGCCTGTGTGCGTATTCCGTTCGGTCGTGGAGTGTGCGGTGCGGCGGCGGCCACTCTGCAAACCCAGCGGGTTGAAGACGTGCATGCATTCCCCGGCCATATCGCCTGTGACAGCGCTTCGAACAGTGAACTGGTCGTGCCGCTGGTCAAGGACGGTCGCCTGATCGGTGTACTCGACCTCGACAGCCCGAAACTGGCGCGTTTTGCTGAGCAGGATCAGGCCGGTATCGAGCAACTGGCGGCAATTTTCCTGCGTCTGACCGACTGCTGATCACGCGGTGAGGCCAGCCTTGTGCAACAGGCTGGCCGGATCGACTTTGTCGATCTGCGCGGGATCGAGAAAACGCACGGCGTACTGCATGTACACGCCTTCATTGATGAACAATCCAAACAGCTGGGCATCGATGTGCGCTTCGCGGCACATGGTCGCCATGATGGCCAACGCTTCATTCAAGGTTTTGGCTTTCTTGTACGGGCGGTCGGCTGCGGTCAGCGCCTCGAAGATATCGGCAATCGCCATCATTCGCGCCGGCAGGCTCATGTCCTCACGCTTCAGGCGTTTCGGGTAACCGGTGCCGTCCATTTTTTCATGATGACCGCCGGCAATTTCGGCAATGCTGTCGAGGTGGCCGGGGAAGGGCAGATGGCTGAGCATCATGATCGTCTGCACCATGTGGTGATTGATGACGTAACGTTCTTCGCGGGTCAGGGTGCCGCGGCTGATGCTCAGGTTATACAGCTCGCCGCGATTGTATTTGTAGCGCGGTACATCCAGCTTGAAGCCCCATGGATTGTCTTCGGGAATCAACTCGTTCGGGTCCCGTTCGAGCAAGTGCTCGGGCTTGTCTGCCAGAAGTTTTTCACTGACCGGCAAGATCGGTGGGGGCGTGCGCGCCTGACGCCGGTTTTCCTCCCATGACACGCCCAGTCGGTCGTCAAGGGTGCGCATCCAGGTGCGTTGCGCCAGTTGATCAAGACGTTGCAGATCCGCTTCAGCCATGGCCTCACTGCCCAGATTACAACGCGCGACAAACGCAAAATCGTCGTCCAGCGCCGTCAGTGTGGCGTCGCGCAATTGCGCCAGTGCTGTCTCATCGCCGCCCAAGGCCCGCGCCTGCCAAAAGCTGATCCAGGCATCACGCTTGAGCACTTCGAAACGGGTGCGGATCTCATGAATGCGGTCGCTGATGGTTTCCAGTTTGGTCGCCTTGTCGACCACGTATTCCGGCGTCGTTACCTTGCCGCAATCGTGCAGCCATGCGGCAATGTGCAAGGCTTCCCATTCATCCTCGCTTGGCTGATAGGCACTGAACGCCGGCGCCTGACTGGCGGCCGCTGCCTGGGCGAGCATCAGCGTCAGCTCTGGCACGCGCTGACAATGCCCGCCGGTATAAGGACTCTTGGCGTCGATGGCACCGGCGAGCAACTGAATAAAGGCGTCGAGCAACTGCTTCTGGCGGGCTTGCAGGCGCTGGCTCTCGATGCTCACTGCGGCAGCGCCTGACACTGCCTGCAAGAAAGCGATACGGTCAGGGCGCAGTTTTTCCAGGTCGGCTGCCGTGCCGCTGTCGTTGACCAGCAGGATCAACAGGCCGATGGTTTCGTCGTGGCGATTGTGCAGGCGGATGCCGATCAGATGAACCCGTGGCGATTGCATCACCAACAGGACTTTCTGCAGATCGGCGGCCTGATCGACGCCGAAATTGCTGACGACATTGTTGGTGGTGACCAATTGTTCGAACCACGCCGGGCCTCTGCTTTGTTGCAGGTCGTGGCCCTGAATGTCGAACGCTTCCAGTGCCTGAGGCGTGCCATCGATCACCAACCCGTAAGGCTCCATACGGCTGCTGTCGCTTTCACGCAGATAGATCAACCCTGCCTGCGCCTGGGCGATCTGTACCGTTTCGAACAGCACCCGTTGCAGCAATGGGGCGAATCGGGTTTCGGCGCCCAAAGTGTCGGTGATGCGGAAGAAACTCGCCAACGTGTCTTTCATCCGCGCCATCGACACGCTCAACTGGTCGACTTCCAGCACCGGCGAGCGGCGTGCCAGCGGAAAATTGAAATCGAAACTGCGGATCGCGTCCGCTTCCTTGACCAGCGCATGCAGCGGTTTGACCAGAATCCGCGAGATTACCCAACCCAGTGGCAGGCACAACAGCAAGGTGGCCAAGGTAATCAACGCGCCTTGCCAGCGCATGCGATAAGCATCGACCAGCAATTCGTCTTCCGGCACCAGGAGTGCCAACTGCAAGCCTTTGGGGCCACCTTCCGCAATGCTGCTGCGAGCGACTATCCATTGCCGGCCATCGACTTCCAGTCGCTTGCCCGTGTGCTCTGCGGACAGCAACGCATGCAGGCTCGGGCTCAGGTCGGTCGCTTTGGCCAGATGCGTGGAGCTGTCGTCGACGATCAGACGGCTGCTGTCGGGGTATGCCACGGCGTTACCGTCGGCATCGAACAGGGCAATGTCAGTGGAGGGCGTGACCACATGTTTGCTCAGGGTCGCAGACAGTGCAGCCAGCGTCAGGTCGGCACCGATCACTGCGTTTTCACCACTGCGCCGGGCCAGTGTGGTGCCGACATTGTGGGTTGAAAAAAACACATAGGGTTCGGTGGTGATCTGTTCGGTTTGCTGGCGGGCATTGATGAACCAGGCGCGGTTGCGCGGATCATAAGGGTCGTCGGTATTTTCCTGGTGGCCGATCGGGGTCAGGGCCTGATCGAAGAACAGCGATTGCGAGCGCACTTTCCCTTGCGGGTCATGCTCGATGCTCCACACCTGATAAGCCGCCGCTTCTGGAGCCTTGAGCAGGGCCTTGATCGCCGAGGTGCGAAGCGGGCGTACCATGAAGAAATCACCGTTGGCGTAACCCAGATACAGCGAGGCCAGATTCGGGTTATCACTGAGCGCCTGGCTGAACGGCCTTAGCAGCGGCAATCGTTGTTCCAGGGCCAAGGCCTGTGTAGCGGGATTGACCGCCAACAGGCTCAATAAATGGCGGATCGGCTGATAGGTGGCGGACAGGTCGAGGCGCACGTCCTGTTCGATCCGGCTGAACAGCTTGTCGCTGCTCGACAGGATGATCTGTGTGGTCTGGCGATAATTGAACAACCCCAGCACCACGCCGGTGAGCAGCAGGAGAAACGTGAACATGACACTGATGTGCACGTGCAGCGGGAACCGGCGCTGTTCCGGGTGCAGTGGGCTGGGCATTTCAGGTTCTCCATGATGTTTAACTCACTGCTCAGCGCCAAGCATAGTTAAGGCACGCTCATCGTGCCTTGATCGGACAATGCCAATTGTTGCTGCAAGGCCTGCTCCAGTTCGAGCATCGCCCGGTTGATCGCCTCGCAACGACGAGCGATCTCGTTTGTCGCCAAGTCTTGCGTGCAGGCGAGCTCCAGGGCGTCGCAGCATTCGATTACCCGTGATGCCTGAGCGATGCGTGCGGCCCCCTTGATCTTGTGAGCGACCACCGCCAAGGCTCCGCGATCATCCTGCGGCGACAGCGCGAGCAGTTCCTGTCGGTCGAGGCGGCTGCTCTTGAGCAGTTCAACCAGCAAGCGCCGGGCCTGGGCAGGGCTGCCGCCCGTCAACATGTTCAGACTTCGCAGGTTGAATGCCGGTGGGGGCGACGCCGCTGCGATGCCGTCGATCCATTGGCTGAGCAGACTCAGGCTCAGGGGCTTGAACAGGCAGTCGTTCATGCCTGCCTGTTTGCAACGCTGGATTTCCTCAGGTTGCGCATTCGCCGTGAAACCCAACACCGAGCAAGGTGGGAGGCGGTTCTGCAGCTCATGCTGGCGAATGGCGCGCGTCAGTTCATAGCCGTTCATCAAAGGCATGTTGCAATCGACAATCACCAGATCGAAGGCGCCTTCTTTCCAGCGTTCGAGTCCGCTACAGCCGTTCTCGGCGATGCTGAAGTGATGGCCGAGAAATTCCAGTTGCTGACACATCAACAAACGATTGGCCGGGTGATCATCCACCACCAGAACGCGCAGCGGTGTCTGCGAGGTCTTGATCGCTGGCTCATCCCTGGCCGCGCTCGCCTGTGCCGGCAAGCTGTCCAGTGGCAGGGAAACGCAGACCTGTGTTCCGATGCCGGGCTGGCTGCTCAATTGCAACTGGCCGCCCATCATTTCACACAGGTTGCGACTGATCACCAGCCCCAGACCTGCGCCACTTCGGGCTTGCTGAGGGCTATTTTCTGCCTGGGCAAAGGGCTCGAACAATCGTTGCTGATCCTCTGCACTGATACCCGCACCGCTGTCTTGTACGGTCAATTGCATCAGAGCCCGCCCAGGCACATCAGTGGTCATGAGGTCGACGCTGATTCTGATGTGTCCTTGCTCAGTGAATTTGATGGCGTTGCTGATCAGATTGGATAGCACTTGCTTGAAACGCAGTGGGTCCAGGCATACATCGACCGCCAGATCCGGCGGATTGAAGATGACTTGCAAAGCGAGATTCTTCTGCCGGGCCAGGCCGTCGAAGATTCTTGCGACAGACGCTACTGTGTCCACCAGATTGACACGTTCCGGGCACAGACTCAGGCGTCCGGATTCGATCCGTGCGATGTCGAGAATGTCGCCGATCAAACCCAACAGATCCTTGGCCGAGTGGTAGGCAGTGTCGATCGAAGAGCGATCCGGATGGTGTTGATCGATGCGTTTGAGCGTCAGTTCAAGCATGCCGATCACCGCATTCATGGGCGTACGGATTTCATGGCTCATGGTGGCCAGGAATGTACTTTTCGCCCGGTTGGCGTCATCTGCCTGTTCCTTGGCCGCACGCAGTTCCTCAAACAGCTGTCGGCGTTCGCTGATGTCGATCCAGCCACCGATGATGCCTTTCACGTCGCCGCTGGAGTCCCGGTACGGCAGTATCCAGTGATAGATCGTCAGGCGTCGTTTGCCGATGTGCAGAGGCCGGTCGAGCACCAGCGCAGTGCCTTCGGCGACCACTCGCTGATAATCGGCATGAAAGGCCTGGGCCTCGAAAGCGTTGCTCAGGGTGCCCTGCATGACGCTTTTGCCTATCACGTCCTCACGCTTGGCATTGAACACTTCGAGATAGCTGTCATTACAGCTTTGCAGCAGACCCTGGCGATCGCGTACGTAGATCGGATGCGGCGTACCGTTGACCAGCGAGCGCATGAATTCGAACTGATCGTTCAGGGCCCGCTCAGCCGCCTGGCGTTGTTTGATCTGGTGTCGCATGTAGGCGTTCCAGGCAAGCAGGAGCAACAGGAGCAGGCAGGCGCCGATGATCACTTGGTAGAACAGGCGCTGGTAATTGCGCCAGATGTTTTGCGAGGCGCTGGAATATCCACGCCAGCGCCCGTTGATGACGCCGAGTTCTTCCGGGGAAATGCTCAGAAGCGCTTTGTTGATGATCGAGCCCAGTTCCGTGTTGTCACGTGCGGTTGCCAGAGAAAACTCGGCCTGACCGGTGCCGATGGTGGTAGTGATCTGCAGCGCCTGCTCGAAGATTCGCGAAGAAATGAAGTAGTTGGCGATCACCAGTGAATTCACCGCACCGTCGACATGGCCTTTGGCGAGCAGCGAGACGGCGCTGAAGGTATCTGCCGTTTCGATCAACTGGATCCGTGGAAATTCGCGTCGCAGGTACTCGACCAGGGGATTGCCTTGGGCGATCGCCAGTTGCTTGCCTTTGAGCTGACCCAGGTTAGTCGGACTGTCGGCACTCTTGCGCGTCAGCAGCACATAGGAGTTTTCCAGATAGGGCCGACTGAAACTCAGGGTTTTTTCTCGCTCGGCGGTCGGCAGCAAGGCCGCGATGAGATCGGCCCGGTGGTCATCGATCTGTTTGATCATCTCGGCGTCGTTGCGGCTGCGATGGACCTCGAAGCGCAGGCCGGTGCGCAGGCGAATCAGTTCGAGAAGATCGGCGCTGATCCCGCGAAAATTGCCTGCGTCATCGAAGAAGGTCAGCGGCGCATAGGCCTCATTCACCACCACGCTCACTACCGGATGCTGCTGCAGCCATGTTTCTTCGCGTTCGGTCAGTTGCAGTTTCTGGTCGGTGAGCAGCAGGTCGCTGCCGGCGCTCCAGCGTTTGGCGATGTTCTCGCGCTCGCTACGCGGCACCGCTTTAAGCACGGCGTCGACGATATTCAATAACTGCGGATTGTTTCGACGTACGGCGAAGCTGAACCCCTGGGCTTCCTGTTTGCCGAAATTGGCCATGCGCACGTTGTTGAGGTAGCCCTTGTTGATCATGTAGTGGGTTGAGATCGTGTCGCCGAGAAACACGTCGGCCTGGTCGAAGGCTACGGCGTTAATGGCATTCTGGTAGGAGGGATAGCAGGTGATGAGCGCTTTGGGATACAGCGCCTTGACCTCATGCAGAGGCAGATAGTGGTAGACCATGCTCAGGCGCAATCCTGCCAGACCTTTGCTCAGGCTGCGGGTTTCGCCTTCGCGGGTAACGAGCACAGGTTGATCGTTGGCATACGGTTCGGACAGCGCAAGGTTGGCATTGGCGGACTCATAGCCGTTGGCTGTCCCGAGCAGGTCAATCTGACCATCGACCAAAGCGCGAATGGCAGCATCCCGGGAGGCAAAACGTTTGACCTTGACCGGCAAACCGGTGGCTTGAGCGACAAGCCCGACATAGTCGGCGGTGAGACCTTCATAATCGTGACCGCTGACGGTCATGTCGAAGGGTGGATAGTCAGGAGCGGACGTTCCGAGTATCAACTCGTCGCGCGTTTGCAGCCACTGTCGTTGAGACTGTTCCAATACAACCGGCACCGGCTCGCCTGCCGATCGGCTGAGCAAGGCATAGTCCGGTGAATCAACGGGCATGGCAAACACATTGGCACTCAGGTACAGACCTGTGCTCAATGCAATTAAATAGTCTTTCAAACGACTGGGCATGCGGGGTCTCACACGAGTGCGTTGCGTTTGGCCATCTCGATAAGTTCTACAAGGGATTTGGCTTTGAGTTTTTGCATCAAGCGTTTTTTATAGGTACTGACCGTTTTATTGCTGAGAAACATGCCCTTGGCTATTTCCTTGTTGGTACGGCCTTGGGCAAATAACTGCAAAACCATTAATTCGCGATCATTGACGGATTTGAACAGTTCCAGTTCTGCATAACGAGTATCGTCGCTGCGAACCGGATTCAACGCCTGACTGGGGAAATAGTTGTAACCGGACAGCACCGCTTTTATCGCACTGACCAGTTCGCTCAAGTCTTCCTGTTTACAGACATATCCGGAAGCACCGGACTGCATGCAACGAATACCGAATAACGTCGGACATTGAGCAGTCAGCACCAGGGTTTTGAGCGGCGAACTCATGGCGTTGAAGCGGGCAAGTACCTCCAGGCCATCAAGTTTGGGAATGCTGATGTCGAGAATGATCAGGTCCGGCATGCACTCGCGCACCATTTGCATGGCATCGACCCCGTTGTCGGTTTCGCCGACGACCTTGTAGCCTTCATGTTCCAGCAGCATTCGAACGGCGAGACGGATGACCGGGTGATCGTCGACAATAAAAACGGAGTTCATAATCAAGTCCCATACAAGCACGAATAAAGCGCGCACCTTAGCTCAGTTGAATGAGCGCTCGCATGAGCTGACTTGGCTCCAGTCGTGTTATCGGATTGTTCCTACAGCTAATGAGGAAAGGGACTACGATCAAACTAGGTATGACGTAAGGAAGTGCAGGGTGTTCATCGGCTTATAGTTGGTCGTGAATGTTTTGCAAGTGCTGGCTGTAAATGGATTTTTGTTCAATGTTTAAATGGTCGGGACAGTCGCTTGTTGTTTGTATTTTTCGCCGCCGCATCCTGCCACAGAATTATTCGAAATAGGCAAGTGTCAATCCAGGTTCCCGGTCAAGAAAGTTATCATTGCGCATTCAACCGGCCGACGCTATCGGCAGGTTGAATGCGTTTGGGTCAGTGACTGGAACGACCGGTCATCTCCAGCGCCATGTCGCTGGCGTAGCTGTCGGTCATGCCGGCGATGAAATCGATCATGCGCAAAAACGACGTATGCAAAGAACCCTGCGGATCCGGTGCGTTATTACCGAGCAAGTCGAGGATGCGCCGACTCTTGAACGATGGCGTGCGACCGTTGTGTTGCTCCAGCGCGGCGCCGCAGAAGGAGTTGAGGAGAATCTCCAGCGTCGTGTAGGCACCGATTTCGTGCAGGGTCTTGCGCTTGTCCTGAAAGATTTTCTTGCGGGCAATGTCTTTGGCGTTCAACACACAGCGCTTGGCCGGGCCATGCATGTGCTCGACCAGATCGCCATGCAGCGTGCCGGCGAGCAGTGCGTCCTGTTGCTCGACAAACGCTCGCGCCGCTGCGTTGGTCAGATGTTCGATGGCCTTGCCACGCAGGATGGCGAGCTTGCGTCGTCGTGAATCCTGCGGGCCTAGCTGACGATAGGTTTCCGGCAGATCGTCGCCCACCAATCCGAGTAACAGCGATTCGACCTCAGCGTACTCCAGCAACTCCATTTCAAGACCGTCTTCCAGGTCGATCAAGGCGTAGCAGATGTCGTCCGCCGCCTCCATCAGGTAGACCAGCGGATGGCGCGCCCAGCGTTGCTCTTCCAGTTGCGGCAGGCCCAGCTTCTGAGCGATTTGCTCCAGCAGCGGCAGTTCGCTCTGATAACAGCCGAACTTGTGTTTCTTGTAACCGAGGGAGTCGGCGTGACGGGCTGTCCACGGGTATTTCAGATAGGTGCCGAGGGTGGCGTAGGTCAGGCGGGTGCCGCCGTCGAACTGATGGTACTCAAGCTGAGTGAGCACGCGAAAGCCTTGGGCGTTGCCTTCGAAATTGAGGAAGTCGCCGCGCTCGGCTTCGCTCATGCCGTCCAGCCAGCCACGCCCGGCTGCCTGTTGGAACCAGTGGCGAATGGCATCTTCACCGGAGTGACCGAACGGCGGGTTGCCGATGTCGTGGGCCAGACATGCCGATTGCACCACCATGCCCAGATCGCTGGGGTCGCACCATTGTGGCAGGGCGCTGCGCAGTGTTTCGCCGACGCGCATGCCCAGCGAGCGGCCGACACAACTGACCTCCAGCGAGTGGGTCAGGCGTGTGTGAATGTGGTCGTTACTGGTGACCGGATGCACTTGGGTTTTTCGGCCCAGACGCCGAAAGGCGCCGGAGAAGATGATGCGGTCATGGTCTTTGTGAAAAGGACTGCGGCCAAGTTCTTGCGGGCTGTGCAGGGGCTTTCCGAGACGTTCGCGGTTGAGCAGGGTTTGCCAATCCAAGGCTGATTCTCTCCGACAGGTGACTGGGGGGCCAATTAGTTTCCACGCTGTGGTGTGGAAACTTAATGGGCAACGCTCGCCCTAGCTTCCCGGTTCGGCTCTGAGCCTGCAAGCGCAACTACAGCCCTGCAGCATCAATGTCGATCAGCAGCAGACGTTCGCCATTGTCGAAGAACTGCCCGGCCGTCAGGCAATACTGGTTGCTGGTTGCATCGCGGTAGGTGTTGGACAGCGTCAGGCGCCGCTCCTCCCAGCCTTCAGCGAGTAAATGATAGAAGTACGGACGCCATGACCAGTTGTGCCCCAGATAGCGATTGTCGGCGATCCAGCCACTGTGCCGCCATTCCAGATTAGGTGTCAGTTGCGTGCCGTGGCGGTCGCATTGATAGAACCGCAGCAGCCATGGAAAGGCGTCCAGTTGTGGCAATGCGCTCAGCGGTGCGTGAGCTTGCGCCCAGCTCTGCAGAATGGTCATCAATTCGCCCAGTTGCTGACGCATTTGCATCAAGCGGGCCCGTTCTGCCAGTTTCTGCCGGACATAGCGTTGACGCAGTTCGGCGAAGCGTTGCACAAAAGCGTCTGTGGGGTAAAAAGCTTCCTGCGCCCGAGCGAACAGAAAACCCTGCACGTACCGCGATCCGCACTCCAGAGCGAAATTCAACTGTGCCTCGGTCTCGACGCCTTCAGCGATAATCCAGCAACCGGTCTTTTCGGCCATCTGCGCCAACGCCTTGACCACATCACTGCTCGGCCCACCGAGTGCGGCGGCCTGAAACAGGCGCATGTCGAGTTTGAGAATGTCCGGTTGCAGCGCCAGCACCCGATCCAGTTGTGAATAGCCCGCGCCAAAATCATCAATGGCGATTCGTGCCCCGGCCTCGCGATAACGCGCGACCACTTCGGCCAGACGTTGGCCGTTGCCGCCCAGTTCAGTGATCTCGAAAACGATGCGCTGCGGATCGACAAGGTGTCGCGCGATTTGCTTGAGACTTGGCAGCGCTTGTTCGGGGCGCAAGCGGCTGATCCAGCGCGGCGACATGTTGAGGCTGAGAAACCAGTCCGAGGGCGCTTCATGCAGGCGGCTCAAGGCATTGTCGCGGATCTGTCGGTCGAGACGGCGCAAGGCGATGGCGGGAGTGCGCGGGTCGGCGAACAGCGGCCCGACCGACACCAGTTGTCCATCGGCCTGGCGCAGCCGGCCCAGTGCTTCGACGCCGGCAATCCGGCCGGTGGCGGTATCGATGAAGGGTTGAAAGCAGGCGAGCGGTTGCCCGTCGATCACGGAGCCTCCTTAGTCGTTCTTGTTCTGGTTGAACCTGTCGACCGGATAGGCGTTCAGGATTGAACCTCTTGGTCAAAGAGGTCCATCCCGAGAATGTTGCAAGAATGTGGCCAGATGCGGTACTTCAGCGTTTGCCGGAGTTTTGCATGACCATTTTGATCAGCGGGCCAAGACTTGTGCCAAGACGAACCAATCGGGTCAAACCACCCACGCCGCCGCTTTTGGCACCTTTGCCGGTGATGAAACCCAGCAGCGTCACCGCCGCCACACCCCATAACGGCGCGTGCTTGATCCCGAAACCGCCCTGCAAGCTTTGCGTCATGCCGCGCACTCGCTGCAGAGGTTGCAGCACCTGCCCGGCTTCATGGCGGATTTCCTGACGGTGCATTTCCATGCGCAGACGTATCAGCGCCTTGCGCATTTCCCGGCGGGAACTGTTATGTGGAAGTTCAGGCAGGCTCATGGCAGCAGGCGCTCCCGGTCGTTGGCCAGCTCTTCGAGCGTGCCGTGGAAAGGCGAGGATTCATCAAAGATCGCTGCCTTGAGGCGAAGTCCGCAAAAGATCGAGGCCAAGGTATAGAAAACGCACAGGCCAATGATCGCGGCCAAACGATACGTGTCCCAGAACACGATCATCACCAAGGTCGATAAACCCACCAGCAACAACAGGGCAAAGACCAGGGCCAGACCTGCAAACAGCAACAGGCTGACGGTACGTGATTTCTGCTCCTGCAATTCGATGCCGAACAACTCGACATGGCTGTGCAGCAGACCCAGAACGGCGGCGCCCAAGCGCCGCGTGGAAGAGGCGGTGCCCGCAGTCGGGCCGGATTCACCGATCGACATAATCAGCGCCGAGTGGCCAGCAGGCCGATCAGGAAGCCGACACCGGCAGCAATGCCGACGGCCTGCCAAGGGTTGGCCGACACGTAATCTTCAGTGGCAGTGACCGCAGCCTGACCGCGATCACGCAGGGTGTCTTCGGTCAGTTTCAGGGTTTCGCGGGCGCGCAGCAGGCTGTCGTGGATCTGCTCGCGCAGCTCATCAGCCTGATCGCCGGCCAGGGTGGCGGTGTGCTCGAGCAAGCGTTCGGTGTCGGCGACCAGGGTCTGGAAGTCGTTCATGAGGATTTCTTGAGCAGTCTTTGCCTTGATGCTGGCCATGGGTGGATCTCCGTAAGTGACGTCTGAAGCGTTCGAGTATGAGCCTTGCGCGAAGGTTCAGTACAAATGACTGGTACAACTTTTGCTGTGTCGTGGTGCGTCGTCCTGCGGTTGTGCGCTGTTGCCGGGCGTGCGCCTTGAGAAACCTTATCCCAAACAATGCCGGTTCGTGTCAGGACATCGACCTTGTGCGCCAAAGCAGTTCGCCGGACATCCGGTTCCCTGACTGCGTGGGCGCAACTTGGTGCATGAAATGTGCGCATGAACCGCTTTGGTGCCTTTTTCGCCTTTAGGTCTGCCTGCTTATGGAAAATCTGCAAAGCGCTGTGGACACCCTGGTTCACAGCTCCAATACCTTGTTCATTCTGATCGGTGCAGTGATGGTACTGGCGATGCACGCCGGTTTCGCCTTTCTGGAGGTCGGTACCGTCCGCCAGAAAAACCAGGTCAATGCGCTGTCGAAGATTCTCAGTGATTTCGCCGTCTCGACCCTGGCCTATTTCTTTATAGGCTATTGGATCTCCTATGGCGTGACCTTCATGCAGCCAGCGGCGGTGCTGAGTGCCGATCACGGTTATGGACTGGTGAAGTTTTTCTTCCTGCTGACCTTTGCCGCCGCGATCCCGGCGATCATTTCCGGCGGTATCGCCGAGCGCGCGCGTTTTGTGCCGCAGTTGTGCGCCACGGCGTTGATCGTTGCGTTCATCTATCCGTTTTTCGAAGGCATGATCTGGAACGGCAACTACGGTCTGCAAGCATGGCTGACGGCGCAGTTCGGTGCCGCTTTCCATGATTTCGCCGGTTCCGTGGTGGTGCATGCCATGGGTGGTTGGCTGGCGCTGGCGGCGGTGCTGTTGCTGGGGCCGCGCAATGGCCGTTATCGCGACGGTCGCCTGGTGGCCTTCGCACCGTCGAGCATCCCCTTTCTGGCATTGGGTTCGTGGATTCTGATTGTCGGCTGGTTCGGCTTCAACGTGATGAGCGCGCAGACGCTGCAGGGCGTCAGTGGTCTGGTAGCAGTCAATTCGTTGATGGCGATGGTTGGCGGCACCATGGCGGCGCTGCTCGTCGGGCGCAATGATCCGGGCTTTCTGCACAACGGCCCATTGGCCGGGTTGGTCGCAATCTGTGCCGGCTCCGATCTGATGCATCCGGTCGGCGCGCTGGTGACCGGTGCGATTGCCGGCGCGCTGTTCGTCTGGTGCTTTACCGCCGCGCAGGTCAAATGGCGCATCGATGATGTGTTGGGCGTGTGGCCATTGCACGGCTTGTGCGGTGTTTGGGGCGGGATTGCCTGCGGGATCTTCGGCCAGACTGCGCTTGGCGGTATTGGCGGCGTCAGCCTGATCAGCCAGTTGATCGGCACCGCGCTCGGTGTCGCTGTGGCGCTGATCGGTGGCTTCGTCGTGTACGGCGTGATCAAGGCGTTGCACGGGCTGCGCCTGAGTCAGGAACAAGAGTATTACGGCGCGGATCTGTCGCTGCACAAGATCGGCGCAGTGAGCCAGGATTAGGTCTCTTCATCGTCGGCTCCACGGTAAAAGCCGTGGAGCAGGCGATAACGGTCACTTCGCACCTGATCGACTTTTTCCTGAACCTGACGCGCCGGCAACCCGAGCATGATCAAGGCGTGAGAGCCAAGCATCAGGCTGGATTCCAATAGCTCAGGCACTACTTCGGTGGCGCCTGCAGCTTTGAGCTCCGCCAATTGGCTGTCGTCGCGGGTGCGCACCAGAATCGGCACCTGATCATTGAGGCGGCGTGCTTCCTTGAGAATGCGCAGGGCGACGTCGGTTTGATCCACGGCAATCACACAGAGTCGTGCGCGCAGCAGGCCAACGGCAGTCAGCAGTTCGCCGCGCGACGAGTCGCCGTAATGCACGTCACTTTCCACACTGGCGGCTTCCTGGACCCGTACCGGGTCATTGTCCAGCGCGATATAAGGCTGTTTGGCATTGCGCAGGAAACGACCGATGGATTGGCCGACCCGGCCGTAGCCGCAAATCACCACGTGCTGGTTGAGGTCGGCGTTGAGCGCGCTGATCTCTTCGATCTGTGCCTCTTGATTGGGTTTGCGGTGCAGCACTGCAGCGATGCGTGGTGCTGCGCGCAACAGCAATGGCGTCAGCAGCATCGAGCAGAACGTCGCCGCGAGCAGCAGGTTGCCAAGCCCTTCGGGCATCATGCTGTTTTGTTGCATCTGCGCCATCAGGGCAAAGCAGAACTCGCCTCCCTGAGCCAACGCCAGACCACTGCGCCACGCTGTTTCGCTGTCACTGCCGCGCCACTTCACCAACAAGGCGACGACGATGCCCTTGATCACCATCAAACCGACGGTAAGTCCGAGAATCAGCAGGCTGTGACTGACGAACAGTTGCAGGTCGATCAGCATGCCGATGCTGACGAAAAATACACCTAGAAGGATGTCGCGAAATGGCCGGATGTCGGCCTCGATCTGGTGACGATAGTGGCTTTCACCGAGCAACATCCCCGCCAGAAATGCACCGAGGGCGGGGGACAGGCCCAGCAGGTGAGTCAGCCAGGCGGTCAACAACACAATCACCAGTGCCAGCAGCACGAACAACTCGGCCGAGCGTGACGCCGCCACTTCATGGAACAACCTCGGCAGTATCCAGCGACTGGCCAGTAGCAGCCCGACAAACAGCACAACGGTTTTTGCCAGCGTCAGCGGCAGCGCCCAGTACCAGGCTTGCTCGCTGCTGCCGGCGAACACGGGCACCAATGTCAGCAGCAATACCGCGACAACGTCCTGAAACAGTAAAACACCAACGGCATTCTGGCCGTGGCTGCTGAACACCTCGCCAAGGCTGCCCAACTCTTTGGTCACAATCGCAGTCGATGACAGCGAAAGCCCGGCGCCGAGCAACAGCGCCGGTGTGATCGGCATGCCCAACAGCATCAATAGCAGCCCGAGCAGCGCGGTGCTGACCAGCACCTGCTGACTGCCGAGACGGAACACGACCTGGCGCAGCGCGATCATCTTCGACAGGGAGAACTCCAGACCCAGTGAAAACAACAGAAACACCACCCCCAACTCCGCGACGTCGGGCAAGTGTTCGCTCTCGTTGACCCAGTCGAACGCACTCGGTCCGACCAGCAATCCTACGCACAGATAACCCAGAACCGGTGGCAACCGCAGGCGACGGAACAGGGCAATCACCACAAGGGACGAGGCGAGGATGATCAACAGATTGGCAAACACTGGACACTCCGATGTCAGATTCAGGCTTTTCAAGCGTAGAGGTAAAAAGTCCGGGAGGATCGCGTAAAAGGTTTTTCTGCGGACTGATTTGCGTCAGGGTTTTGCCTGTGAACCTTTGTCGGGGCGCTGGAGCCTTTGGGCGGCGGTGGCTCGACGGGTTTTCAGGTGGGGCCTAGAATAGGCCCACTCATTTTTTGGTTGAGCAATCATGCCTCCTGAATGTCAGCTGTTTGGCACCCTTGGATGCCATTTGTGTGAAGTCGCCGAGGCCGAACTGATGCCTCTTGTCGAGCATGGCCTGCTGGTTGAATTGGTCGATATTGCTGAGGATGAGTCTTGGTATGCGGCATACAGCCTGCGAATTCCGGTGCTGCGTCGCGTCGACACCGGGGCTGAACTGGGCTGGCCATTCAGTGCTGATGAAGTCGTCGCGTTTCTGGGTTAACCCGCTTTTGTGGTTCATCCCGCCGGTCGCCGCTGCCATCCATTCCTTGGCATTTTGCGGATTGTTCGGTTACTGTATGTGCATACAGTAAATGCGTCAGAGGGATGAACCGTGGTCAATGTCGAACAGTTGAAGAACAGCGTGAACCGGATGTCGGTTGACGTGGTGCGCGAGGCCGTTCTCGAATTGCGCCTGGACGGGTTGGTCACCGAAGGCAAGACGCCCTTCAACAAACTGCACTTCAACACCTGCTTTGCCGAGATCGAGGCCTTGTTTCAGCGTGCCGGTTACCACAAGCAACTGGATGTGGTCGGTTATCAGGGGTTGCTTTACGCCTTATACGATCCGGGACGCTGGGACGCAGTCGATGTCTTGCGCTGGCTCAAGGAATTCACCGATGCCGCAGCGCTGAAAACAATTCCGGCCTGAACATTCTGCGCTAGGTTCGTTTCCCTCACTGCTGGATAATGCCGCCCTGCATTGAGGGTTCGATTTCCGTATGTCCACATCTACATTCTCTGCTGCTCAGAATCAGGCGAGCACACTTTATCTGCCGCCCGGTAAATGGCTGACCGTACTCGATTGCCTGTGCGAGCATTTCAGCGCCATCGACCGTGAGCAGTGGCTTGACCGCATCGCTCGGGGACGTGTGCTGGACGGCCATGGCCAGCCGATCCCGGTGGATTTGCCCTACAAGGAAGGTCTGCGGATTCACTATTTTCGTGAAGTGCCGGACGAGAAGCCGATCCCGGTGGTCGAGTCGATCCTGTATGCCGATGAACATCTGGTAGTGGCTGACAAACCGCATTTTCTGCCGGTCACGCCTGCCGGCGAATACGTTGAGCAAACCTTGTTGCGCAGGCTGATTCGTCGCTTGGACAATCCACACCTGGTGCCTCTGCACCGCATCGACCGGCATACGGCGGGACTGGTGATTTTCTCGGCCAATCCGCAAACCCGATCAGCCTATCAGTCGTTGTTCCCGACGCGGCAGATCGACAAGCGCTATGAAGCCATCGCCCCGGCGCTGCCTGATCTGAAGTTCCCTTTGGTGCACAAGAGCCGTCTGGTGGATGGCGAACCGTTTTTCCGCATGCAGGAAGGCGCCGGTGCCAGCAATACCGAAACGGCGGTGGAGGTCAGAGAAAAGAATGGCGATCTGTGGCGCTACGGCTTGTTTCCGGTGACGGGCAAAAAACATCAACTGCGTGTCCACATGACGGCGTTGGGCGCTAGCATCTGCAACGATCCGTTTTATCCGGATGTGTTGAAGGACGTCGAGGACGACTACGCCAATCCGCTGAAACTGCTGGCGCAGGGGTTGCGGTTCATTGATCCGGTTACCGGCGCAGAGCGCGAGTTCGAGAGCCGGATCACGTTGCAATGGTGATGTCGAAGCCGTTTTTCGAGCGCCCATGAAAAAGCCCGCAATCAATGCGGGCTTTTCTGTATCCGGTATCGACCCAGAGCTTACAGCTCTTTAACGGTACGAACCTGATCCTTGTTGATGCGAGTTTCTTTGCCGTCCAGCTGTTTGAACTCGTAGAAGCCCGAATCGTCATCGTATTTCGGGGTGTCGACGGCCTGGATTTCGCGACCGTCATTCAAGGTGATCACTGTAGGCGACGAGCAACCGGCGAGGGTGGCAAGGCCCAGTGCGAGCATGAAAGTGGCGAGGGTCCGTTGAGTCATGGGTGTGTCTCCGAATGGGAATTCTTTTGGTTACTGAGCTTGAGACGTATACAAGGCGTGAGAGTTCCTTGAATGGTGTCAGTCTGACACAGTGTTGTGCGCATTTAACAGTTCGGGGGTGTTGAGGTTGGCCAGTCGCGGGTCATTGTCGGGACATTGCAACGCGGTGGCGCCGAGACTGCGCATTACCCGTCCGGGGCTGCGCTCCCCAGCACTCCACGCTGCCTCAAAGGCCGGCAACAAGGCCACCGGAATTACGCAGAGCAGAGGTTCCCAATGCCCGTCATGGCGCAACATTAAAGGTTTGTCATGATTCAGATTGGCGGTTTCGCGCATGTCCTGCAGCAACGTGGCATCGATCCTCGGGACATCGCAGGGCAGTACCAGCAGGTGGGGGTGACGCGCGGCTTTCAGGCCTGCGCGGATACCAGCCAAGGGCCCTGGAAAATCTTCTTCGTCATCTCCCACCAATTGATCTGCAAACGGTGCATAACGCTCGCGATTCCGATTGCAGGAGATGATCAAGTCATCGGTCAGCGGACGAGTCTGGCGCTGCAAGTGCGCGATCAACGGTTCACCCTGCCACTGCAGCAGACCTTTGTCCTGACCGCCCATACGTTGGCCGCGCCCGCCCGCCAGAAGCAGAATGGAGCAGGGCGGCAGTTGCGAATTCACAGTCATGGCAGCTCTCCAGAGGGGCGGCAAAGAAATGGGGCGCTGTGATATAACACCGGGCTGTTTCTCCTACAACTGGACGAGCCTATGAAAGCCAAGGCTGATGTACCTTTCGTGCCGCTTAATATTGCGGTGCTGACTGTCAGCGATACCCGAACCCTGGAAACCGACACTTCAGGCCAAGTCTTCGTCGATCGCCTGGCGGCCGCCGGTCACCATCTGGCAGAGCGGGTTCTGCTCAAAGATGACCTCTATAAAATTCGCGCGCAAGTTGCCAACTGGATCGCCGACGATGTTGTGCAGGTTGTGTTGATCACTGGTGGCACCGGTTTTACCGGGCGCGACAGCACGCCGGAAGCCGTAGCGTGCCTGCTCGACAAGCAAGTGGATGGTTTCGGCGAGTTGTTCCGGCAGATATCTGTGGCTGATATCGGTACCTCGACCGTGCAATCCCGAGCGCTGGCCGGTCTGGCCAATGGCACGCTGGTTTGCTGCCTGCCAGGTTCGACCAATGCTGTGCGTACAGGGTGGGATGGCATTCTTGGTGAGCAACTGGACGCCCGCCATCGACCATGCAATTTCGTACCTCATTTGAAACAGGCGGCACCTTGTGAATCGCGCGGGTAAACCGGGCAAAACGGGCTCGTTGATGCCGGTCGAGGTAGCGCTGGCGCGCCTGCTGGAAATGGCCGAGGCCTCGCCCATTGTCGAGCATGAGTTTTTGCCGCTGGCTCGGGTCGAGGGTCGAGTGCTGGCCGAAGATGTGGTTTCAACCTTGGATCTACCGCCCTGGCCCAATAGCGCCATGGATGGTTATGCCCTCAATCTGGCCGACTGGACGGGTACCCCACTGCCGGTCAGTCAAAAGGTATTCGCCGGACAATTTCCTCAACCCTTGCAGCCTGGAACGTGTGTGCGGATCTTCACCGGTGCACCGGTACCATCGGGTGCCGATTGTGTAGAGATGCAGGAAAACGCGGAGGTTCAGGCCGATGGCTGTGTGCGCTTCATCGAGCGGATGACAATCGGGCAGAACATTCGCCCGCAAGGCCAGGAAACAACCGCAGGCGAGTTGATCCTGACGGCTGGCACCCGGCTCGGTCCTATCGAGCAAGGCCTTTGCGCGTCATTGGGCTGCGCTGGCCTGAAGGTGGTACGCAAGGTTCGAGTGGCGGTGATCTCCACAGGAGATGAATTGGTCGAGCCGGGTCAGCCGCTGGGACCGGGGCAGATATACAACAGCAATCGTGTGGTTCTATGCAGCTGGTTACAACGTTTGGGCTGTGAAGTGATCGATGCCGGAATTCTCCCGGACGATCTGTCCTTGACCCGTGCCCGTTTGACGGAACTGCAGGATGTTGACCTGATACTTTCCACTGGTGGTGTATCGGTGGGTGAAGCTGATTTTCTCGGCATAGCCTTACGGGAAGAGGGCGAGTTGGCCCTTTGGAAGTTGGCCATCAAACCCGGGAAACCGCTGACATTCGGACATTTTCGCGATGTGCCGGTCATCGGCTTACCGGGCAACCCGGCGTCTACGTTGGTGACCTTTGCGCTGCTGGCTCGGCCTTATCTGTTGCGTCGTCAGGGTGTGCAGGGCGTCGAGCCTCTGAAATTCCCGGTGCCAGCGGGCTTTGCCTGGCCCGTTGCGGGCAATCGCCGTGAATACCTGCGAGGACGTCTCGAGCAAGGGCGGGCGATTGTTTACCGCAATCAGAGTTCCGGTGTGCTGCGCAGCGCAGCCTGGGCGGACGGTCTGGTGGAGGTCCTGGAGGGCCGCACGCTGAGCGAAGGAGACCAGGTCGCATTTATTCCGCTGAGTGACCTCCTCGGCTGATCCCGTTGTGCGTGCGCAGGTGCCGGACGACTCAGCCGACACCTGCGTGTGCAATTCGGTCAGCTGCTGACCAGTGTCACAAGCTGGTCGAATCGGCTGTTCGCCACCCAACCCAACAGACCCAGCACTACCGCGGTCGCGCCTGCAGAGTAGGCCAGACGGTGTTTGATTGTCCTGACGTCACTGCGGACTTCGTCCATGTCCCGTCGAATGTATTTCAAATGGGTTTCGAGTTCGGTCACGCGAGGTTCCATATGAACTTCTCCGGTGGTCTTGGCGCTGTTTTTGAAATTGGGCTTTTGATTCGCGCGACTTTCGCCGAGAGGGGCGACCGGGCTCACTGGAATTCTGGCTTCAGGGCTTGGCATAAAAACATCCACTGGTTGCTTCAAATACATGCTGGCCGACGTTTATACGAATCGAATTCTTCGGAGCCCTGGGGGCGTATCCATTCATTACCTGCACTTCCTTGTGTTGTTGGATTGATGATTGATACCGCCAGCACACGGTGAACCAATGGCCATGCATGGTCAATTGAGCCGATTCCTCATGTTTTGTAAGAAAAAATACCGGTTATGTAGGACGCCGCTCTGCCGAGCTTGAATTAATTAGGCCACAGGTGGCTCTTTTGCGTGCTTCAGCGGTCAAGATGACCTAACCAAGTCAATTCAGGGAGTGACGCTATGAGTGAACGCCGGGCACTGTTGATCCTGCATGGCAAGCAGGCACTCAACGAGGCGGTTCGCACCGCGGTCGAGAACAAGCGCCAACAAGGCTGGGACCTGGCTGTACGCCTGACCTGGGAGGCGGGGGATGCCCAGCGATGGGTGGAGCAAGCACTGGCGGAGGGTTACACACAGATTATTGCGGGGGGGGGCGACGGCACGTTGCGCGATATTGCCGAAGCACTCGCGGCGCATCCGCACAAAGCCAGCCTGGTACTTTTGCCTTTGGGAACCGCCAACGACTTTTCCCGTGCCGCGGGCATTCCGCTGGAACCGGCGGAGGCCCTTGAGCTTCTGGAGGTGGCGCCGCGTGATATTGATCTGGGTCAGGTGGGCGGGCAAATCTTCCTCAACATGGCTACCGGTGGTTTCGGCAGTCAGGTCACCGCCAATACTTCAGAGGATCTGAAAAAAGTACTCGGGGGAGCGGCATATCTGTTCACTGGTTTGTCACGATTCAGCGAACTGCATGCCGCATACGGCGAGTTGCAAGGCCCTGATTTTCACTGGAGCGGCGAGCTGCTGGCGTTGGGCATCGGCAATGGCCGTCAGGCCGGAGGCGGGCATGTGTTGTGCCCACAAGCGCTGGCCGACGATGGACTGCTGGATATCAGCATTCTGCCGGCGCCCCAGGAGCTTGTCGGTACATTGAAGAACCTGCTGAGCGACGGTTTCGGCATCGACAACATGTTCGTGCGAACCCGATTGCCGTGGGTCGAAATCAAAATGTCCGAAGGGCTTTACATCAATCTTGATGGTGAGCCGCTGGAAGGCGACAGCATGCGTTTCGAGGCGCGTCCGGCGGCGCTGCAGGTCCATCTGCCAAAGGACTCGCCGCTATTGACCATTAAATCGTCAATCAGTCATCAAGACTGATGATCTGCTCGCGTACGGCGAACAGCACCAGGCCTGCCACGTCGTAGATTTGCAGACGCTTCATGATCTGCGAGCGGTGGGTCTCGACGGTTTTGATGCTCAGGCCCAGTCCGTTGGCGATTTCACGGGTGGATTTGCCACGCACGATCAGGCGCAGGATCTCCAGTTGTCGCGCGGTCAGGTTGTGCGAGTCGGCGGTTTCCGGCTGCTGCTTCTGATTGCGGGTCAATGCCTGGTTGATCACGGTGTGGGCGATGGCGGGGCTCAAATAGCGCTCGTTGTTGCGCAAGGCTTCCAGTGCGTGTTCGAGTTCAGTGGCTGTGGTGTCCTTCAGCAGGTAGCCATAGGCGCCGGACTCCAGCGCCTGCATGATCAACGCCGGGTCGGTGTGCATCGACAGGATCAGCACCTTGCTTTGCGGCCGCACACGCTTGAGCCGTTGCAGGGCTTCAAGGCCACCGGTTTCTTTCATGGATATATCCAGGAGCACGATATCGGGGCTCAGTTGCTCGACCATTTCGAGCAGTTGCGAGCCGTCATTGGCTTCGCCAATCACCGCGTAACCGGGAATATCCAGCACCAGAGCACGCACGCCGGCCCTGATCAGCGAGTGGTCATCCACCAGAAGTAAGTTGCAAGTCAACGCATAACCTTATTCGTACTGGCCCGCTCGAGTGCACGGGGCGCCCAGGGGAAAAGTGCTTCGATTCGAGTGCCTTTGCCCGGCTCGCTGACGACGCTCAGGGTGCCACCCAATTGCTCGATCCGTTCGGCCATCCCGGCCATGCCCCGCTGTCCTTCACGACCAGGATTGGCCGCCGGGGCAAACCCCAGACCGTCATCGCTGATCATCAGCGTCAAGCCTTTCGGCAGGCGCTGTACGCGTATCACCAGATTCTTCGCTTGTGCGTGTCGCAGGATATTGGTCACTGCCTCCTGGGTGATGCGAAAGGCGGCGACGGCCATTTCTTCCGGGATGCCATTGAGGCGTTGCTGGCAATCAAGGCTCCAGTGCACGCTGGTATTGGCCATTGTCTTGAGCAGATGTGCACGCAGGCTCGCCTCAAGACCCAGACTGGTCAACTGTCGTGGATTGAGAATGGCCGAAACGTCGCGCACCTTGTTGAGGGTTTCTTCGAGCGTGTCGCACAGCGCTGTGCATTGTTCCTGCAAGTCTTCCGGCATGCGCCGTTTGAGCCAGTCACTCTGCAGTTTGGCGGCGGTCAGCAGTTGGCCTATATCGTCGTGCAACTCTCGGCTGAGGCGGTGACGTTCGTTTTCCTGGACTTCCAGGAGGCGATCAGCGAGTTCCTGTGGCTGAAATTTGATCGATTTGCGTGACAGCCGATATTGCACCCAGACGCAGGCGGTGGCTGCGATGTTCAGCAATAGCAGCCCCAGGCAAAGTTGCGCGGAAAAACCATAGGTCAACAGGCTCCCGAGTGTGGCTGCCACACACAGTATGAGCGTGAACCGGCGTGCGTTTTCCCGGGAGGGTGGCCATGTGGAGATTGACTTGAGGCTGGCGTACATAGCGGATGGAGCCAATGGATGTTCGCTGCGGGCAGACCGGCCGGTGGCTGGCGGATCTCTGTCTGAAAATGCTGTCAATTATGTTATTGATTTCAACGCGGTTCAGTGAATGTATTGGGCCGCCAACTTTGCTGGATGGCTGTCTCTGAAGTCACTGTGCCATTAACTTGAAAGCAACTAGTGGGCGGCATAATACCACTTAACATACCGTTGGTCGCGTTTGCTATATATGTCCAAAGGGTCAGGAATTACGCCATGTTGGACGCGAGTTCCATAATGGAGAAGTCGATTAAAAGATATCGGCGTTACCTGAAGTTGTGCTCTTCAGACACAGGCAAACCCTGAGTCCGGCGAAAAATATCCGCTTGAGTCAGGCGTGATTATTTAATTCGATTTGTCGCTGGCAGGTATGAACTATTCAATAACGACAGGGGCTGTGTAAGGCGACGAGTTCCTGGGACAGGGAGGCGCGCTGTCAGGCTTGTCGCTCTGCGTAGCTCGGCAGAGGCAAACGTTTGGGGGAAAGGGCTGGCTGAAATTGCGGCTGGCCGACTTGGAAGGCGAACGCTTCAATCAGCGAAATCTGCTCGCTTTCATCAAGGCTCAGCTGTCCGGTGCTCTGATCGACCAATTCAAGTTGCCAGGCCATCAACGTAAAGCAATCCTTCAAGGCATCCAGGGCTTGTTCGTGCAGATCGACGTGATCCTGCGCCAGATTGAGCAAGCTGTAAATGTGCAGGGAGAATTCGCAAATGGCTTCAAGCGCCAGTGCTTCAGCCCTGCTCGCGAGCTTGAGGAGGGTGCTGAGCATGCAGTCGATGGCGTCCTTGTCATTGCTGATCAGCTGCAAATGGCTGAGGCATTCTTCGGACTTGGCCAGGAGCGTTTCAGCCTCGACAAGAAATTCGGGGAACCTTTGCGCCCACTCTTTACGGTCGATCGGCATGCTTATCTCCACAACGTCATGTCTGATGGGGGAATGCCATTTGTGGCGACGGTCATGGATCGTCGGGAGATCGCGCCCAGACGTGCAGGTGCACAGACTGAGGGGTTCCAGAGGGCTTGTTTCCGCTGAATTGCGATCGCACACAATAGCCTGACTCCGTTCATGCAATGAGAATGGCGTCACATTAATGGCTATTGGATATTGCGAATATCAGGTTGGGCCTGATTGTTACTAGGGGAATCCCTTAGGCGCGGGAACCTACCGTGCAAACCGAGGTCGCGCCGCAGAGAATGTAGCAGATGAAAATCACTGCGCCAGTAAAGCATGATGTTAATGTGACATCAATGCCCGATCATGGCATTTTTGACGGGGTCTGGCTTGGCAATCAAGAACCGCCATTTGCCGCCGATAACCTCACATAGTGAATTCATCAGAACAAGCCCAGGAGTCATTGATGGCCGGCATTCTCGACACGGTAGACCAACGCACGCAACTGGTGGGTGAGAATCGCCTGGAAATTCTCATGTTTCGATTGGCCGGGCGTCAGTTGTTCGCGATCAACGTGTTCAAGGTTCAGGAAGTGCTGCAGCTGCCGAAGCTGACTTTGATGCCGCAGCGTCACCCGTTTGTCTGCGGTGTGGTCAATCTGCGCGGTCAGACCTTGCCGGTGATCGATCTGTCGCAGGCGATCGGCATGCGTCCATTGGTGCCGGGTCCGAACAGCACGATCATCGTCACCGAGTACAACCGCTCGGTACAGGCCTTCCTTGTTGGTGGCGTGGATCGCATCGTCAACATGAACTGGGAAGCCATTCTGCCGCCGCCGACCAGTGCCGGGCGTCAGCATTATCTGACCGCTATCAGCAAGGTCGACGATCAACTGGTGGAAATCATCGACGTCGAGAAAGTCCTCGCTGAAATCGTCCCGTACAACGCCAAGGTCTCGCGTGAAAAACTCGATGATCCGGTACTGGAACGCGCCCGTGGCCGTGAAGTGCTGCTGGTGGACGACTCCAACGTGGCGCTTTCGCAATTGCGCGACACTCTCGGCCAGCTCGGCGTGAAAATGCACATTGCCAGCGATGGCCTGAAGGCGTTGAACATGCTCAAGGGCTGGGCTGATACCGGCGTGAACATGACCGACAAGCTGCTGATGATCTTCACCGATGCGGAAATGCCGGAAATGGACGGCTATCGCCTGACCACCGAAATTCGCAATGACCCGCGTCTGCGTGGTTTGTACGTGGTGTTGCACACCTCGCTGTCCGGCAGTTTCAACGACTCGATGGTGAAGAAGGTCGGTTGCGATAACTTCCTCTCCAAGTTCCAGCCGGACAAACTGGTTGACGTGGTGCGTCAGCGCCTGATGCTCGACGAAGTCCCGGCTTGATCCTAACGCTTCAGCCTCCTGTGGGAGCGAGCTTGCTCGCGAAGGCGGATTCCCAGTCGACACATGTGTTGAATGAATTTCCGCTTTCGCGAGCAAGCTCGCTCCCACAAGGTTTGCAGCGCACAAACTCCTTTGATTCGCGGATAAAGCTCGTATAGGGTGGCGTTTTTATCCTCCAGGGAGCTGGCCATGCTGCGTCTGAGCGCGCTTTATCGTTACCCGTTGAAATCCGGCAAAGTCGACGTTCTAAAAAGCGCCGATCTCGACAAGCTGGGGCTTGATGGTGACCGACGCTGGATGCTCGTGGACGAAACCAGCGGCCGCTTCCTGACCCAGCGCGCCGAAGCGAAGATGAGTCAGTTGTCGGCGCTGTGGAATGCGCAGGGCGGTCTGACCCTGAGCGCACCTGAACAGTCCTCCATCGACATCGCCTTGCCGGGCAATGACGCCGAACTGCGCGGTGTGACGATCTGGCGTGACACTTTGCGCGTGCCGGATGCCGGCGAAGAAGCAGCGCGCTGGGTCAGCGATTTCATCGGCAAGCCGACCCGTCTGGTGCAGGTGCCGCTGGATCGTGCCCGCATGACTCAGGCAGGTTTCGGCAAGGATGACGATCAGGTCGCATTCGCCGACGGATTTCCCCTGCTGTTGATCGGTGAGGCGTCCCTGCAGGATCTCTCGGACAGAGTCGGTCGTCCGCTGGAAATGCTGCGCTTTCGGCCGAACCTGGTGATCGAGGGCAGTGAAGCGTATGCCGAAGATGGCTGGAAGCGCATTCGCATCGGCGATGTCGAGTTCCGTGTGGTCAAGTCGTGCTCGCGCTGCATTCTCACCACCATCGACCCGCAAACCGGTGAGCGCAGTGCCGATCGCGAGCCGTTGGCCACCTTGCAGAAATATCGTGCTCAAGCCGACGGCGCGATGTTCGGCCAGAATCTGGTGAACGACAGCAATGGTCGGCTGGAAGTCGGAATGCCGGTGGAAATCCTCGAATAAACCGCCCCTGAAACGAAAAATGCCCGTGTCCTTGGACACGGGCATTTTTGTTGGTGCAGTGAAACCGTTGCTTTAGCCGCGGTATTCGCACAGGTAAGCGGTATCGACCGCAACCTTCAGCTGGAACTTGCTGTTGGCCGGGACGTTGAACTGGCTGCCAGCGGCGAAGGTTTCCCAGTCGCTGCTGTCTGGCAGTTTGACGGTCAGTGCGCCAGACACCACGTGCATGATTTCACGCTGAGCGGTGCCGAATTCGTATTCGCCCGGGGCCATGACGCCGATGGTCGCCGGACCTTCAGCGGTGCCAAAGGCGATCGACTTGACGGTGCCGTCGAAGTACTCGTTGACTTTAAACATGGGCGATTCCTCGAAAAGGGCTAAAAATTGGAGGCGGCCAGTATGCACAAGGCTTTTGGCGCCGTCACCTGCCCGGCGTCTGTCCGATGAGTTCTCGAATTGACCCTAGAGTGGCAAGACCAGTGGCAACAGCCGCGCAGTGTTGCGCGCATCCTCCAGTGCCCGGTGCTGCTGACCGCTGAACTGCATGCCAGCCAGTTGCAGTGCACCGTTGAGCCCCAGTGGCCGTTCCAGGCGCCGAGCCTTGGCGAAGCGTTGTTTGAGGTTCATGTGCGGCACTCGGCTCAAGCCGCTGTCGATTTGCAGACGCTGCCATTCCTGAAGTAATTGCTTGCGGTCGTAATCGCCCCAACTGGCCCAGCCTTCAAGGCGCGTTTGATGTTGCGCGAGCCAGCGTTCGAACGCCGGCCAGACTTCATTCAACGGCTGCGCCGAGTCGATGTTGGCTTGGGTAATGTGTGTCAGTTCACGACAAAATGGCGTGAGCAACGGCCGCCGCGACGGTTTGACGAAGCGCTGGAAGTGATCCTGCTCGCGCCCGGCGCGATCGACCAGGGTGGCGCCGATCTCGATAATTTCCATTTCGGTGACCGGCCAGCCACCCTCATCGGTGGTGGCTTCCAGATCTATGACCAGCCAGTGGGGCATCGCAGGGTTCCTGATTTCCGCGTTCTGATAACTCAGAGCGTAGTCAAAACCCGCAAGCGTGTGTGGGTGACTACTCGACCTGCAACAGAACCTGACGATTTTTTACCTGATCGCCGACCTTGACCTGCACCCGCGTGAGCACGCCGTCGATGCCGGCCTTGAGCGGGTGCTCCATTTTCATTGCCTCCAGTACCACCAGCAACTGACCTTTGCTGACCGGGCTGCCTTCGCTGACCAGTACGTCGATGATGGCACCGTCCATCGGCGCTTTCAGGGTGCCGGAGCTGACGCTGGTCTGACTGTCGATTACCGCGTGAGTTCGATCCTCCAGGCGCAGACTGCCGGGGTGGGTGAACAGCCAAAGGTGCCCGTTAACCAGTCGATACGCGTGACGCTGGCGCAAACCGTCGATTTCCAGTGTCAGCGACTGCGCGTCCTGATCGATGAGTGTTAACTCGAGCGTGCGTTCGGCAACCTGCACGGTGAAGGCGCCTTGCGCTTGCGCGAGCAGTTGCGCTGTCCAGTTCTGATCATCAAGCCCGAGTCGATAATGCAGCGGCACACTGGCATTGTTGCGCCAGCCGGTGAGCGGCGCGCGATGGGCCAGGGCGCTGGATTGATAGAAAAGCACTGTTGCGATCGCCAGTTCCTCGGCATCCGGAATGTAGCGGTGCAAGCAAGGGTGTTCGCTGAAGTGGCGGGCAATGAACGCGGTACTGAATTCGCCGCTGATGAACTGCGGATGTTGCAACAGGCTGGCCAGCAAGCGTTGATTGCTTTGCACGCCCAATAAAACCGTGTCCTGTACCGCGCGCAACAGTTTGCGCCGAGCCTCTTCGCGAGTGGCGCCGAAAGCGACCATTTTGCCGAGCATCGGGTCGTAAAACGGGCTGATCGATTGCCCTTCCAGCAAGCCATGATCGATTCGTGCGCCGTGTCGAAGCGCTGGCTCCCAAGCTTCTATGCAGCCGGTTTGCGGCAGAAAATCCTGTGCTGGATCTTCGGCATAGAGTCGCACTTCCATTGCATGCCCGTTGAGCTGGACCTGATCCTGAGTCAGCGGCAATGGCTGACCTTCGGCAACCAATATTTGCCACGCCACCAGATCCAGCCCGGTGATCAATTCGGTCACCGGATGCTCGACTTGCAGGCGTGTATTCATCTCCAGAAAGTAGAACTGTCCGCGCTCATCAAGCAAAAACTCCACCGTGCCGGCACCGACGTAATTCACCGAGCGGCCAGCCTTGAGCGCCGCTTCACCCATGGCTAGGCGCAGCTCAACGGTCATCACCGGGCAAGGTGCCTCTTCGATGACTTTCTGGTGGCGACGCTGGATCGAACAGTCGCGTTCGCCCAGGTAGATCAGATTGCCGTGTTGATCGCCGAACAGTTGCACTTCGACGTGCCGTGGTTCGATCAATGCCTGTTCGAGGATCAATTCGTCGCTGCCGAAACCGTTCAGTGCTTCGGAGCGCGCAGTACGCAATTGCGCCGGCAAATCAGCGCCGTTGTGCAGCAGACGCATGCCACGGCCACCGCCGCCGGCACTGGCCTTGATCATCAGTGGATAGCCGATGCGCTCGGCTTCACGCAGGAGGGTGGCGTCGTCCTGTTCGGCACCTTGATAACCGGCGATGCAGGGTACGCCGGCTTCGAGCATGGCGATTTTCGAGCGGCGTTTGCTGCCCATCAATTCGATGGCTTCGACGCTGGGGCCGATGAAGATCAGCCCGGCTTGCTCGCAGGCGCGAGCGAACTCGGCGTTTTCCGAGAGAAAACCGTAGCCGGGGTGGATGGCGTCGGCGCCGCTGCGGCGGGCGGCGTCGAGGATCGCCGGGATATTCAGGTAGGACTGCTGCACGGGGGCGGGGCCAATGTGTACGGCCTGATCGGCCATTTTGACGTGCAGCGCCTCGGCGTCGGCGTCGCTGAAGACGGCGACGGTGCGGTAGCCGAGCGCTTGGGCGGTGCGCTGGATGCGGCAGGCGATTTCACCGCGGTTGGCGATCAGGATTTTCTGGATGGCGGGCATGATGATCTTCCTGAGTATTTGGCGGTGAATGCGATGGCCTCATCGCGAGCAGGCTCACTCCTACAGGGGAACGCATTCCAAATGTAGGAGTGAGCCTGCTCGCGATGCTTTTAAGTGGCCCACCGCGGTTTCCGCTTTTGCACAAAAGCCATGGTGCCCTCGATCCCTTCGTCGCCAGTCATCGCTTCGCTAAACCACTGCGCCGCTTCATCAAGCAATTCACTCGAAGGCTGCCCGGCACTGGCCAACAACAATTTCTTGGTCATCGCATTCGCCTCCGGCGCGCAACACAGCACATGCTGCAACACCTCATCGAGCCGCTCGGCAAGCGCCTGTGCATCCTGCTCGACAAAATGCACCAGCCCCAGACGCCGCGCCTGATGCCCATCGAAACGCGCAGCCGTCAGCGCCAGTCGGCGGGTTTCGGTCAGGCCGATGCGCTGCACCACAAACGGCGCAATCTGCGCCGGCAGCAAGCCAAGGCTGGTTTCCGGCAGGCCGAATTGCGCCTGATGATCGGCAATCGCGATATCGCTGACACAGGCCAGCCCGAAACCGCCGCCAAGCACCGCGCCTTGCAGCACCGTGATCAGCACTTGCGGCGCGTGCTGTGCTTCCTCCAGCAAGGCACCGAACGCGCGATTCAAATCGCGGTAAGCCTCGGAGCCCTGAGCGCGAGCGCTGGCCATGTCCTTGATATCGCCGCCGGCACAGAAATGCCCACCGGCACCGCTGAGCACCAACGCCCGAACCGCACGGTCATCGCGCACAGCCGTCAGCACCGCGCGCAATTCGCTGACCATCTGCAGGCTCATCGCATTGCGGCTGTCCGGTCGATGGAGGGTGATGTGCAGCACGCCGCCATGCAGCTCCAGCAACAGCGTCTGGCAATCCGGCAGGCTGCTCATTTCTTTTTCCCCGGCAGAATGCCCATCAGTTTGCAGATGATCCCCAGCATGATTTCGTCAGCACCGCCGCCGATCGAAACCAATCGCACATCACGATAGGCGCGGGCCACCGGGTTGTCCCACATGAAGCCCATGCCGCCCCAATATTGCAGGCAGCTGTCGCTGACTTCGCGGCCCAGACGTCCGGCCTTGAGCTTGGCCATCGACGCCAGCCGTGTGACATCCTGACCTTTCACGTATTGCTCGGTGGCCTGGTAAACCAATGCGCGCAGGCATTCGATTTCGGTCTGCAATTCGGCGAGGCGGAAGTGGATCACCTGGTTGTCGATCAACGCATTGCCGAAGGTCTTGCGCTCCTTGCAGTACTCGATGGTGCTATCGACGCAATATTCCAGACCCTTGATCATGTTCGCCGCACCGAACAGACGTTCTTCCTGGAATTGCAGCATCTGCATCATGAACCCGGCGCCTTCGTGGCCGATGCGATTGCGCTGCGGCACGCGCACGTTGTCGAAAAACACCTGGGCGGTTTCCGAGCTGCGCATGCCGAGTTTCTCCAGATGCGAACTGAGGCTGATCCCCGGCGTGTTCATCGGCACCATGATCAGCGACTTGTTGATGTGCGGCTTGTCGTCCGAAGTATTGGCCAGCAGACAGATGAAGTCGGCGCTCGGCGAGTTGGTGATCCACATCTTGCTGCCGTTGATCACGTAGTCGTCGCCGTCCTTGCGCGCGGTGGTTTTCAGCCCGGCGACATCGGAGCCGGCACCGACTTCGGAGACACCGATGCAGCCGACCTGCTCGCCGCTGATCGCCGGGCGCAGGAACTCTTCGCGCAACTCATCGGAACCGAAGCGGGCGAGGGCGGGCGTACACATGTCGGTCTGCACGCCGATCGACATCGGAATGCCGCCGCAATGGATGGTGCCGAACTCTTCGGCGGCGACAATCGAATAGCTGTAGTCCAGACCCATGCCGCCGAATTTTTCCGGTTTGGAAATGCCGAGCAAACCGAGGTCGCCAGCCTTGCGGAAAATTTCGTGAATGGGAAAGCGCCCGGCCTTTTCCCATTCATCGACGTGCGGATTGATCTCGTGCTCAACGAACTGGCGGACGGTGCGGCGCAGGGCTTCGTGTTCCGGGGTGAAGATCATTTTTTATTGTTCTCCGTAAGATCCGTGGCGGTCAGAACCGGCTGACGCCGAAGCTGTTGGGTTGCAGCGTGCGAATGTCGGCTTCGTGGCAGATATCGAGCAAATAGCCGAGCAGGATGCGCGTGTCACGCGGGTCAATCAGCCCGTCGTCCCACAGGTTGGCGCTGCCGTAGAGCGCGGTGGACTGGCTGTCGAGTTTCTGCGCGGTGACCTGTTCGAGCATGTCGAGCATCTTCGGATCGGGTACCAATCCGTCTTTCAATTGTTTGGCTTCGGTAACGATGCGCAAGACTTTGCCGGCCTGCGCGCCGCCCATTACGGCGGTGCGGCTGTTCGGCCAAGCGAAGATGAAGCGCGGATCGAGTCCGCGTCCGCACATCGCATAGTTGCCGGCACCGTAGGAGCCGCCGACGACGATGGTCAGTTTAGGCACCCGCGCATTCGCCACCGCTTGAATCAGTTTCGAGCCGTGTTTGATCACGCCCTGCTGTTCCGATTCGGTGCCGACCATGAAACCGGTGGTGTTGTGGAAGAACAGCAGCGGTGTCTGGCTCTGATCACACAGTTGAATGAACTGCGCCGCTTTGCTCGCACCGTTCGGGGTGATCGGGCCGTTGTTGCCGATAAAACCGCAGGCGCGGCCCTGAATCTTCAACTGGCCGCAAACAGTTTGCTGATCGAACTCGCCCTTGAATTCGAGAAAGCAGGATTCGTCGGCGATGCGCGCGATGATTTCGCGTACGTCATAAGGCTTTTTCGGATCGTCGGGGATCAGCCCGAGCAATTCATCGATCGGGTAGAGCGGTTCTTTGTATTGCGGCTCCGGCAGCCACGGCAGTTGCTCATTCCAAGGCAGCATGCGGAGGATTTCGCGGACCTGACGCACGCCATCGGCATCGTTTTCCGCGAGGTATTCAGCCGTCCCGGCGACCTGCGCGTGCATCTCGGCGCCACCGAGTTCTTCATCGGTGGCGACTTCGCCGGTGGCCGCTTTCAGCAGCGGGGGGCCGGCGAGAAACAGCTTGGCCTTGCCGCGCACCACCACCACGTAATCCGACAGTCCCGGCTGGTAAGCGCCGCCCGCTGTGGCCGAGCCGTGCACCACGGTGATCTGCGGCAAGCCCATTGCCGACATCCGTGCCTGATTGGCAAAACTGCGTGCGCCTTCGACGAAAATCTCTGCGGCGTAATTGAGGTTGGCGCCACCGCTCTCGGCGAGGGTGATCACCGGGAGTTTGTTTTCCTGAGCGATCTGTTGCAGGCGCAGGGACTTTTTCAGGCCGCTCGGCGAGATGGTGCCGCCCTTGATCGCGCTGTTGTTCGCCACGATCATCGCGCGGATGCCGCAGACGTAACCGATACCGGCGATCAGCCCGCCACCGGCCGAGCTGCCGTCCTTGTCGTCATGCAATTTGTAGCCGGCGAGGCTGGCCAGTTCGAGGAACGGCGCGCCGGGATCGAGCAACAGATTCAGGCGTTCGCGCGGCAGTAATTGCCCGCGCTTGTCGAACTTCTCCTTCGCTTCGGCTGCTTTATTCAGCAGATTTTGTTCGAGCTGCTGCACTTGCTCGATGGCTGCGAGCATTGCTGCACGATTGCGCGCAAACGCCTCACTGTGAGGGTCGAGTCGGGACTGGATCTGCGGCATGGCTTACTCCTTGTCCTTCAACACGTCTGGAAGGTACGCCCGGTGGAAGCCATTGAACGACTCACTGTGAGTGGCCTTGTGCAGTGGCCATGCACGGCTGCCGAGGCTGGCTGCGCCATCGATTTTCAAGGTGCTGCCGCTGATGAACGCTGCCGCCGGGCTGAGCAGAAATACAATCGCCGCACTGACTTCCGATTCGGTGCCAATACGCTTGAGCGGCACATGTTCACGCAGGGTGGGAATCACCGCTTTGAACGCGCCTTCGTAAGTGTCCATGCCGCTGGAGGCAATCCAGCCCGGCGCCACCGCGTTGACCCGCACGCCGGCATAACCCCATTCGAACGCGGCAGTTTTGGTGAAGTTGTCCATGCCCGAGCGCGCCGCGCCCGAGTGGCCCATGCCGGGCATGCCGCCCCACATGTCGGCGAGCATATTGACGATGTTGCCGCCGTGTTTGCTCATCGACTGGTTGAACACTTCCCGCGCCATCAGAAATCCGCCGACCAGATTGGTGCGCAGTACGGTTTCGAAACCTTTCTGATTGATCGAAGCCAATGGCGACGGGTACTGGCCGCCGGCATTGTTGACCAGACCGTGAATCGGCCCGTGTTCGGCAATCAGTTCTTTCATCAATTGCTTCACCGCTTCTTCATCACGGATATCGCAAGCCTTCCAGTGCGCACGGCCACCGTCCTCGGCAATTTCCGCGGCGACGTTTTGCAGTTTCTCCGGCTTGCGCCCCACCAGCAGCACATTCGCGCCGAGCGCTGCCAGTTCATGCGCGGTGCAACGGCCGATGCCGCTGCCGCCGCCGGTGACGATGATGGTCTGGCCGCTGAACAGATCGGCGTTGAAAATCGACGCGTAAGCCATGCAAACCATCCTCTATTCGAGCTGTTCGGCGATGCTCTGCGGCACCGGGATCTGGATTTCCAACAGTTGTTGGGCGAAGGCTTTGCCTTGCGGGTCGATGCGCAGACTGGCCACGCCACCCCCGCCAAGAGCGTTTTCCAAGAGAAAATTCAGGCTGTGGGTGCCGGGCAGATACCAGCGTTCGACCCGGCCGTGAATCGGGTCGAGCACATGACTCATCCAGTCGACGATGACGGCCGGGGTCAGCGCTTCAGCGATCCACGGCAGGTATTCGGGCTTGCGCGGCAGCACACCGATGTTGCTGTGATTGCCTTTGTCACCGGAGCGCGCCACGGCCAGTTTCACCAGCGCCACGCTGGCATCGGCGCGGCCTTGAGGTTTCGGCGGTTGCTGGGCAATCGGCAAATCTTCACTGTCGAGCGCTGCCAATGAGGGCAGGGCACAAGGATGGCGAACGCCGGCCAGATCAATCTGCAAGGTGCAGGCGCTTTTATCGATCAGGAATGAAAACAGACGAATCAGCGGATACACCGTTGGCCGTCCGCCGACGATGCCGGTCAATCCCGGCGCCATTGCGGTCGCGGCCTGGGCAATTTCCCGGGAGAACAGCACCAGTGCCTGTTTATTCGGGTGACGCACGGCGAGTTTGATCACCACTTCACGGCTGTCGTGGCGCTGGCCATGGGGGCCGTAGGTGGTTTCGCTGCCGAGCAGCTCGATGTTGGTTTCGCTGTAGGGCGCCCAACCACGCTGACTGAACATCTCTGCTGTTTTGTCGATGATCGCCTGACTGACACGCTGCGCTTTTTCCACCGCATCGATGCCAGCGATCAGGCAACTGGCGGTGCAGCGAAAACCGTCCGGATACGTGGCGCTGACCTTGTATTTATCACTGGGCGGCAGGCCTTTGGCGCCGTGGACATGAACGAGGTTTTTACCTTGTTGCTGGAGTTTGACGTGAGTGAAATCGCAGACCACGTCAGGCAACAGATAGGCCTGCGGATCGCCGATTTCATACAGCATCTGCTCGCCGACGGTCAGCGGTGTGACCAGTCCGCCGCTGCCTTCGGGTTTGCTGACGATGAATTGGCTGTCGGCGTTGACTTCGACGATAGGGAAACCGATGTGTTCGTAATCCGGCACGTCGCGCCAATCGGTGAAGTTGCCACCCGTGCACTGCGCGCCGCATTCGATGATGTGCCCGGCCAGCGCGGCCTGGGCGAGTTTGTCGTAATCGTGCCAGGACCAGCCGAATTCATGCACCAGCGCGGCGCTGACCACGGCGCTGTCGACCACGCGGCCGGTGATGACAATGTCGGCGCCCAGGCGCAGCGCTTCGACGATGCCCGGCGCACCGAGGTAGGCGTTGGTCGATAAGCACATCGACGGCAGCGGGGCGCCGCTGAACATCTCGGTGATGGCGCTGAGTTGTTTGAATTGGGGTTGCAGGTCATCGCCGAGCAGTACCGCGATTTTCAGCTTGATACCGATCTTGTCGCAGGCCGCTTGCAGGGCGGCAGCGCAGGCTTGCGGGTTGACTCCGCCGGCGTTGCTGATGACGCGGATGTTCTGCTCGGCCAACTGCGGCAACAGGGGCGTGAGCACTTCGATGAAGTCGCCGGCAAACCCCGCCTGCGGATCCTTCATGCGTGCGCCGGCCATGAGCGACATGGTGATCTCGGCGAGGTAGTCGAATACCAGATAGTCGAGCTTGCCTCCTTCCACTAACTGCGCGGCGGCGGTCGATGTATCACCCCAGAATGCGCTGGCGCATCCGATGCGAACGGTGGTTGGCATTTTTATCTCCGACTCAGCAACCTGCGACAGAAGTGTCTGGAGGCTACCAAGCAAGCGCTTGGTTTGTAAACAGTTGAAACTATCTTCTGCCCAAGCGCTTGCTTGGTCGTCGTTGGCGGCTTAAATTGCGCGCAACCCTGCGGTTTCAGGGGGCAACAGACTGATCGACTGTAGGAGAGAACGGGTGGACGAGCAAAAAGCCCTGAGGGTCATGCGCGAATTGGTCGATCAAGGCCAGTTGACCGACCCGGACAGCGCCCGCGGCAAACTGCTGCAAGTGGCGGCTCACCTGTTCCGCAACAAAGGCTACGAACGCACTACGGTGCGCGATCTGGCCGGCGCAGTCGGCATCCAGTCGGGGAGTATTTTTCATCACTTCAAAAGCAAGGATGAAATTCTCCGTGCGGTGATGGAAGAAACCATCCGCTACAACACTGCGTTGATGCGCGCCGCACTGGCCGATGCCAACAATGTGCGTGAGCGCGTGTTGGCGCTGATCCGTTGCGAATTGCAATCGATCATGGGCGGCAGCGGCGAGGCGATGGCCGTGCTGGTCTACGAGTGGCGTTCGTTGTCCGAAGACGGCCAGGCCAAGGTTCTCGCTTTGCGTGACGTTTACGAAGACATATGGCTGCAAGTGCTGGGTGAAGCGAAGGACGCCGGATTTATCCGCGGTGATGTATTTATTACTCGACGTTTCCTCACCGGTGCACTGTCCTGGACCACCACCTGGTTCCGTGCAGGTGGCAGTTTGAGCCTCGATCAGTTGGCGGATGAGGCGCTGATTCTGGTCCTCGAAGAGCGTTGAGCGACTTTCTATCCGGCCGGGAAACTGGCTAACTGGGCGAAACCGCCTAGCTTGAATGCATTGATCGGTATTTTTTCGGGGAGTGGGGTGTTTTGAAGTCTTTGCCAATCCGGACGGCCGCGGGGCTGATGCTCGCAGCGCTGGCTGCATCATGGGTATTGCCCGCTCAGGCAGCGCAACTGGTTCGGGTGGGCGCGGCGCATTTTCCGCCCTACACCATTCGCCCGGAAAACGGTGCCGATACAGGCCTCTTGCCGCAACTGGTCGAGGCTCTTAATCGCCTGCAAAGCGACTATCAGTTTGTCCTGGTACCGACCTCGATTCCGCGGCGATTCGGGGATTTCAAGCAGGGCCGGATCGACATGGCGATTTTCGAGAATCCCGATTGGGGCTGGAAGGAAATTCCCCACACGGATGTCGATATGGGCCTTGAGGATGCGGAGATTTTCGTCGCGCAACGCGAAGACGGTCGTCAGCAAAGTTACTTTGCGAGCCTCACCGGCAAGCGTCTGGCGCTGTTCAGCGGTTATCACTACGAATTCGCCAACTTCAATGCCGATCCAAAGTTTCTCGCGCAGAATTTCAACGCCACGCTGACCTATTCCCATGACAGCAACCTGCTGATGGTGCTGCGCTCGCGTGCGGATATTGCCCTGGTGACCCGCTCCTACCTGAGCGATTACCTGCTGCGCAACGAGAAGGTGCGCGACGAGTTGCTGGTGTCGCAACGCATCGATCAGGTTTATCACCATTACGCCATTCTTCGCCCGACGGCGCCCATTACCGGCCCTGCGTTTGCCCGACTGCTGCAAGGCCTGCGCGACAATGGCGAGATGCTGAAGATTTTCGATCCCTACAAAATTGCGGTGGTGCCAGTGCCTCATCGCTGAGGCACTGATTTTCCGCAAAGCCTAAATTTCCCCTTTCGGCTCACGTCACATCGTTGAACTGTCGACGATTATCGTGAGCCCGACCCATGTCCAATCTGAATGACCTGACTGCCCTGGCCTTGCCTTCGGGCAGTCAACTGATCGCTGATGCAACTGAAAGCCGTCTGAGCCTTAGCCTGGACGGGCAACCGCTGATCCGCCTGCGTCTTGATCGGGAGGTCAAGGGGCCGATCCAGCTCGATGAGCGCTTTGCGCTGCCGCCCGGGCAGGCGTTATGGGCGGCCTGTTACTGGCTGTTCGCGCGGGATCCGGCGTGCCAGCAATTGACCTGGCAACTGGATCAGCCGCCGACCGAAGCCTTGCTCAGTGGCTTGCTGGTGAACACCGAAGTGGCGGGTGAATACCGCTGCGAACGCACGCTGTTCTGGCAATTGCCGCAACCGTGGCTCGGCACTTCGCTGACGGGCAGCTATCCGCAGCAAATGGTCATCAGCCAGGGCAAGCGTCATCCGCTGCGCCCGGTGAAGCCGCGGGGGGAAGTGTATCGGCGTTTCGATGCGCGTCTTGGTGCGTGGATTTCCCTACGCACGGTCGAAATCGAAGAAGACCTGCCGCGCTTCAATCGCTGGCAGAACAGCCCGCGCGTTGCCAGTTTCTGGCAGGAAGAGGGCAGTCTCGAGAAGCACCGCGAGTACCTGAGCAAGCTCGATGCCGATCCGCACACGTTGACGCTGATCGGCTGTTTCGATGATCAGCCGTTTGCCTATTTCGAAGCCTACTGGGCCAAGGAAGATCGCATTGCGCCGTTTTATGACGCCGACAATTACGATCGCGGTATTCACATGCTGGTCGGTGAAGAGGATCACCGTGGGCCGCACAAAGTGGCGAGCTGGTTATCGGCGCTGGTGCATTACCTGTTTCTCGATGATCCGCGCACTCAGCGTGTGGTCGCTGAGCCTCGGGCCGACAACGCGAAGATGATCGGCCATATGCAGAATCAGTGCTTTCACTGTGAGAAAGAGTTCGACTTCCCGCACAAGCGTGCGGCGCTGATGATCCTGGGGCGTGAGCGGTTTTTTGATCGGTGCAAACTGGCGTGAGGTGATCGGGCTTGGGATCTTTGTGAATTTAAGTCCGTCTTCGCGAGCAAGCTCGCTCCCACATGGGTTCTGCGTACACAGATCCAATGTGGGAGCGAGCTTGCTCGCGAATGGCTTGACTCCGAATTCAGATCTTAACGACGACCGGCAATCACCGCATCCCGACGGCTGCCCGAGACCTTGCGGCAGTGCACCAACGCATCACGAATCATGAAGTTGACCAGGGTTGGCGAAACGCCCAGTTCCTTGGCGATATCCTTTTGCGGCACGCCGTGCAAGCGGTACATCTCGAACGCATAGCGAGTGCGGCTGGGCAGCTCGGTCAGTGCGTCGGCGATGTTTTCCAGAGTCGAAAAGTTGATGTGCGAGGTTTCCGGTGAAGCACCCTGGATGACCACATTCAGCCCTTCCTCTTCAGGGCCGGAGTACTTCTGTTCCAGCGCCTGTTTGCGGTAATGATCGATAGCGAGGTTGCGCACGATCTGGAACAGATAACTCAGTTGAGCCTTGATCGACGACGTGATCGGTGGCGCCGACTGCAGTCGGAAAAACGCATCCTGCACCACATCTTCGGCGCGCGACCGGCAGCCGGTAATGCGCGCTGCAATCTTGACCAGAATCAGTCGATTGTCGACGAATGCCTGAAGTAGCGGTGAATCGCACCTGCTTGTGGATACTTGTTCCGTCATGGAAATCACCTTGCTGCCAATAGGTTAGTGGGACGCCTGGGGAGGGGGCCGTCCTACACATCGAGCGACAAATTATGTTGAATGATAATGATTGTCAATTGAGAAAGAGAAGTAATGCGCTACAAAGGTGCGTTCTGAGAACTGCGACACGCCGCCACACCCCGGCCCCATTGGCGATCCCGCCTGCCGACTAATTATTTCAAGACGTCATCCGTTCTCATTGGTGAATGGTTCCGGGTACACATCCCCGGCCAGACAGCATTCCGATGCCTTGCGCGGTCGGCACAGACCGCGCCCTGCATACCCTTCGAAGGGTGTGACGCAGCAACCCGATTCCATTAGCAAGCCGAATTCAGGCAGGAAACCTCATGACCGACGCGTTCGAACTCCCCAGCACCCTGGTCCAAGCCCTCCAGCGCCGCGCGGCCCTGACGCCGGATCGACTGGCTTTGCGTTTTCTTGCCGAAAGCGAAGAGCAGGCTGTGGTACTCAGTTATCGCGAACTGGATGAGCGCGCGCGCACGATAGCGGCGGCGTTGCAGGCCCAAGCGGAATTCGGCGATCGCGCGGTGCTGCTGTTTCCCAGCGGCCCGGACTATGTCGCGGCGTTTTTTGGTTGCCTGTACGCCGGTGTAATTGCGGTGCCGGCCTATCCGCCAGAATCGGCGCGCCGTCACCATCAGGAGCGTTTGCTGTCGATCATCGCTGACGCCGAGCCGCGTCTGCTGCTGACCAGTGCCGACCTGCGCGACGCGTTGCAGCAGATCGAAGGTGCGCCACCGCTGTTGTGCGTCGACACGCTCGACAGCGCTCAAGCCGAAAACTGGGTCGAACCGAGCCTGCCGCAAGATCACATCGCCTTCCTGCAATACACCTCCGGCTCCACCGCACTGCCCAAAGGCGTGCAGGTCAGCCACGGCAATCTGGTCGCCAATGAACTGCTGATCCGTCATGGTTTCGGCATCGACGTGAACCCCGACGACGTCATCGTCAGCTGGCTGCCGCTGTACCACGACATGGGTTTGATCGGTGGCCTGTTGCAGCCGATCTTCAGCGGCGTGCCGTGCATCCTCATGTCGCCGGCGTATTTCCTTGGCCGGCCATTGCGCTGGCTGGAAGCGATCAGCGAATACGGCGGCACCATCAGCGGCGGGCCGGACTTCGCCTATCGCTTGTGCAGCGAGCGGGTCAGCGAATCGGCGCTTGAGCGTCTCGATCTGAGCCGCTGGCGCGTGGCCTATTCCGGCTCCGAGCCGATCCGTCTCGACACCCTTGAGCGCTTCGCCGAGAAGTTCACCGCGTGCGGTTTCAGCGCAGACAACTTCATGGCCTCGTACGGTCTGGCCGAAGCCACACTGTTCGTCGCCGGCACCCCGCGCGGCACCGGCATCCCGGCGCTGCGCGTGGACGATCAGGCATTGGCGCAAAACCGCGCGGAGCCGGGCGAGGGCAGCCCGATCATGAGTTGCGGCATCAGCCAACCCGAGCATGCGGTGCTGATCGTCGAACCAAACTCCCTCGCAGAACTGGCTGACAACGCCGTTGGCGAAGTCTGGGCTGCCGGCCCAAGTATCGCTCACGGTTACTGGCGCAACCCCGAGGCCAGCGCCAAGACCTTCGTTCAGCACGCCGGCCGGACCTGGCTGCGTACCGGTGATTTGGGCTTTATGCGCGACGGTGAACTGTTCATCACTGGCCGTTTGAAAGACATGCTGATCGTGCGTGGTCACAACCTGTATCCGCAGGACATCGAGAAGACCGTCGAGAACGAAGTGGAAGTGGTGCGCAAGGGCCGCGTCGCTGCATTTGCCGTCAGCCAGAATGGCGAAGAGGGCATCGGTATTGCCGCAGAAATCAGCCGCAGTGTGCAGAAAATCCTGCCGCCGGAAGCGTTGATCAAAGCGATTCGCCAAGCGGTAGCCGAGGCTTATCAGGAAGCCCCGAGCGTGGTGGTGCTGCTTAATCCCGGCGCCTTGCCGAAAACTTCCAGTGGCAAATTGCAGCGCTCGGCGTGCCGCAATCGTCTGGCCGATGGCAGCCTCGACAGCTATGCGGTATTTCCGTCGACGGCTTCAGAAACTCAAGAATCGATCACCAGCGCCTCGGAACTTGAAGCCTTGATCGGCAAGATCTGGGCCGAGCAACTCAACGTCAAACAGGTCAACGCCGACGATCATTTCTTCCTGCTCGGCGGTAACTCGATCGCCGCCACGCAAGTCATCGCCCGCGTTCGCGAAGAACTCGCGCTTGAGCTGAACCTGCGCCTGCTCTTCGAAGCCCCGACCTTGTCTGCATTTGCCGCTGCCGTGGTCCAACAACAGCAGGACGGCGGCAGCGCCCAAGGTGCAATCACCGCGTTGTCGCGCAGCGAGCCGATGCTGCAATCGCTGGCACAAAACCGTCTGTGGATCACTTGGCAGCTCGACCCGCAGAGCAGCGCCTACAACATTCCCGGTGCCCTGCATCTGCGTGGCGAACTCGACGAAGACGCATTGCGCGCCAGCTTCCAGCAACTGATCGAACGCCACGAATCCCTGCGCACACGTTTCTTCGAGCGCGACGGCGTGGCCCTGCAACAAGTCGCTGCCGCCGCCGAATTCAATCTGCAACTGATCGACATCAGCGACTTTCCCGCCCATGAGCGCGAGGCCCGTGCGCAACAAATCCGCGAAGACGAAGCGCGTACTCAGTTCGACCTGGAAAAAGGCCCGCTGCTATGGGTGACGCTGGTGCGTCTCGACGACGAAGATCACCAACTGCTGGTGACGCTGCACCACATCATCGCCGATGGCTGGTCGCTGAACGTGTTGATCGACGAGTTCTCGCGGCTGTACGCCGCCGCTTCGCAAGGGGCGACGGCCAGCCTTGCGCCACTGCCAACCCAGTACGCCGACTACGGCAGCTGGCAGCGCCAATGGCTGGCGCAAGGTGAAGGCGAGCGGCAACTGGCGTACTGGAAAGCGCAGTTGGGCGACGAGCATCCAGCGCTGGAATTGGCCACCGATTACCCACGGTCCGCCAAGCAAACTCATAGCGCTGCGCGTCATTCCGTGCGTCTGGGTGCGAGCCTCAGCGATGCGATCCGCCAGACGGCCCAGGCTCAGCAATCGACGTCGTTCATGCTGTTGCTCGCGGCGTTGCAGAGCCTTCTGTATCGCTACAGCGGTCAGCGCGACATTCGTATCGGCGTGCCGAATGCCAACCGTCCGCGCCTGGAAACCCAGGGCCTGATCGGCTTTTTCATCAACACCCAAGTGCTGCGTGCAGAGATCGATTCGCGCCTGTCGTTTATCGAACTGCTGGCCCAGACCCGTCAAGCCGCACTCGGTGCACAAGCCAATCAGGATCTGCCGTTCGAACAACTCCTCGAAGCCTTCCCGCAAGCCCGCGAACAAGGCCTGTTCCAGGTCATGTTCAACCACCAGCAGCGCGATCTGAGCGCACTCAAGCGTCTGCCGGGTCTGCTCGCCGAAGAACTGCCGTGGCACAGCCGCGAAGCCAAGTTCGACCTGCAACTGCACAGCGAAGAAGACCGTAACGGTCGCCTGACCTTGTCTTTCGACTACGCCAGTGAATTGTTCGACGCCGCGACCATCGCGCGTCTGGCCGAGCACTTCAGCAACCTGTTGCGCGACGTCTGCGAACGTCCGGAGCAAGCCATCGGCGACCTGCAATTGCTCTCCGGCGGCGAACACGATCAGCAAAAAAACTGGGGCGTCGCACCGTGCACCCCGGCGCAACAATGGCTGCCGGAACTGCTCAACGAACAGGCGCGTCAGACCCCGGAACGCACCGCGCTGGTGTGGGAGGGTGGCAGCCTCGACTTCGCCGAAGTGCACACGCAGGCCAACCGCCTCGCCCATTACCTGCGCGACAAAGGCGTCGGCCCGGATGTCTGCGTGGCCATTGCTGCCGAGCGTTCGCCGCAACTGCTGATCGGCCTGCTGGCGATCATCAAGGCCGGTGGCGCCTACGTGCCGCTGGACCCGGATTACCCGGCGGATCGCCTGGCCTACATGCTCAGCGACAGCGGCGTCGAATTGCTCCTGACCCAGACTGAATTGCTCGAGCGTTTGCCGGCCAGCGATGGCGTCAGCGTGATCGCCATGGACGCGCTGCACCTGGAAAACTGGCCGAGCCAGGCGCCAGGCCTGCACCTGCACGGCGCCAATCTCGCCTATGTGATTTACACCTCGGGCTCCACCGGCCAGCCGAAAGGCGTCGGCAACACCCACGCTGCTTTGGCCGAACGTCTGCAATGGATGCAGAACGCTTACGCGCTCAATGACACAGATGTGCTGATGCAAAAGGCACCGATCAGTTTCGATGTATCGGTGTGGGAATGCTTCTGGCCATTGATCACTGGCGCACGCCTGTTGATCGCCGCCCCGGGTGAACACCGCGATCCGCATCGCATTGCGCAGCTTGTGCAAGCGTACGGCGTGACCACGCTGCACTTTGTGCCGCCGCTGCTCTCGCTGTTCATTGATGAACCGCTGAGCGCCGAATGCACCAGCCTGCGCCGGGTATTCTCCGGCGGTGAAGCACTGCCGGCCGAACTGCGCAACCGCGTGTTTGCGCAACTGCCCGCGGTGCAATTGCACAACCGTTACGGCCCGACCGAAACCGCGATCAACGTCACCCACTGGCATTGCACCACCGCCGATGGCGAGCGCTCGCCGATTGGCCGTCCGCTGGGCAATGTGATTTGCCGCGTACTCGACGCCGATCTCAATCCAGTGCCGGCCGGTGTGCCGGGTGAGTTGTGCATCAGTGGCATCGGTCTGGCCCGTGGTTACCTCGGTCGTCCTTCCTTGACCGCTGAGCGCTTTGTCGTCGATCCGCTGGGCGAGCAGGGCGCACGTTTGTACCGTACCGGCGACCGCGCACGCTGGACGTCCGACGGCGTGATCGAATACCTCGGTCGCCTCGATCAGCAGGTCAAACTGCGTGGCTTCCGCGTTGAACCGGAAGAAATCGAAGCGCGTCTGCTCGCCCAGGACGGCGTCGCCCAAGCCGTGGTGCTGGTGCGCGAAACCGCTGCCGGCGCACAGCTGATCGGCTACTTCACCGCGACTGATGCCAGTGAAAATCCTGACGAGCAAAGCGCTCGCCTGAAAGCAGCACTGGCCACCGAGCTGCCGGAATACATGGTCCCGGCGCAACTGATGCGCCTCGACGCAATGCCGCTAAGCCCAAGCGGCAAACTCGACCGCCGCGCCTTGCCCGAGCCGCTATGGCAAGTGCGCGAACACGTCGAGCCGGTGACTGAACTGCAGCAACAAATCGCAGCGATCTGGCGCGAAGTGCTCGGTCTGGCACAAGTCGGTCTGCGCGACGACTTCTTCGCCCTCGGCGGTCACTCGCTGCTGGCCACGCAAATCATCTCGCGCAGCCGTCAGGCCTGTGACGTCGAACTGCCGTTGCGCGCCTTGTTCGAACACAGCGAACTCAGCGATTTTGCCGAACAGATTCGCCTGATCCAGGCCAGCGGCCGCACCAACAAGCAGCCGCCGATCGACAAGGTTGATCGCAGCAAACCGGTGCCGTTGTCGTACTCGCAACAGCGCATGTGGTTCCTCTGGCAGATGGAACCGGACAGCCCGGCGTACAACGTTGGCGGCATGGCGCGCTTGCGCGGCGTGTTGCACGTCGAGCGTTTCGAGGCGGCGTTGCAAGCGTTGATCCTGCGTCACGAAACCCTGCGCACCACGTTCCCGAGCGTCGACGGCGTCGCCCGTCAGCAGGTGCATGCCGAGACCGGCGTGCGCATGGGCTGGAAGGACTTCTCTAAATTCGCCGCCGACGTGCGCGAGCAAAAGGTTCAGCAATTCGCCGATGAAGAAGCGCATCTGCCGTTCGACCTGGAAACCGGTCCACTGCTGCGCGCCTGCCTGGTGAAAACCGCCGAGCAGGAACATTACTTCGTCCTGACCCTGCACCACATCGTCACCGAAGGCTGGGCGATGGACATCTTCGCCCGTGAACTCAGCGCGCTGTATGAAGCGTTCGTTGACGACCGTGATTCGCCGCTTGAGCCGCTGCCGGTGCAGTACCTCGACTACAGCGTCTGGCAGCGCAACTGGCTGGAGTCCGGCGAGCGTCAGCGTCAACTCGACTACTGGACCGCGCAACTCGGTCGTGAACATCCGCTGTTGGAATTGCCCGGCGACCGTCCGCGTCCGCCGGTGCAAAGCCATCAGGGCGAACTGTTCCGCTTCGACCTCAGCGACGACCTCGCCGCGCGAGTTCGTGCGTTCAACGCGCAAAACGGTCTGACCCTGTTCATGACCATGACCGCCGCACTCGCCACCCTGCTGTACCGCTACAGCGGCCAGACCGATCTGCGCATCGGCGCGCCGGTAGCCAACCGCATCCGTCCGGAAAGCGAAGGGCTGATCGGTGCTTTCCTCAACACCCAAGTGCTGCGTTGCCAGCTCGACGGCATGATGTCGGTCGGTGAACTGTTCGAGCAGGTGCGTCACACCGTGATCGAAGGCCAGTCGCATCAGGATCTGCCGTTCGATCATCTGGTTGAAGCGTTGCAACCGCCGCGCAGTGCTGCGTACAACCCGCTGTTCCAAGTGATGTGCAACGTGCAGCGCTGGGAATTCCAGCAGAGCCGCATGCTCGCCGGGATGACCGTCGAATATCTGGCCAACGACGCGCGGGCGACCAAGTTCGACCTCAACCTGGAAGTCACCGACCTCGACCATCGCCTCGGTTGCTGCCTGACTTACAGCACCGATCTGTTCGACGAACCGACCATCGCACGCATGGCCAGACATTGGCGCAATCTGCTTGAAGCGTTGATCGCTGATCCGCAACTGCGTCTCAGCGAATTGCCCCTGCTCGATCAGCCCGAGCAACAGCATCTGCTCGACAGCCTTGGCATCGAGCCGGGCGAGCATCGTCTCGATCAATGCATTCATCACCTGTTCGCCGAACAGGCGCTGGCGCGCAAAGACGCACCAGCCCTGACTTTCGCCGGGCAAACCCTGAGCTACGCCGAACTCGACGCCCGCGCCAATCGCCTGGCTTGGGCGCTGCGTGAGCGTGGCGTCGGCCCGCAAGTGCGCGTGGGTCTGGCGCTGGAGCGTTCGCTGGAAATGGTCATCGGTCTGCTGGCGATTCTCAAGGCTGGCGGCGCGTACGTGCCGCTGGACCCGGAATACCCGCTCGACCGTCTGCATTACATGATCGAGGACAGTCGCATTGGCCTGCTGCTCAGTGATCGGGCAATGTTCAAAGCTCTCGGCGATCTGCCGCCAAGTGTGGCGCGCTGGTGCCTGGAAGATGACAACGCAGCACTCGCCGCTTACCCGGCCAGCGAGCTGCCGTTTATCAGCCTGCCGCAGCATCAGGCGTATTTGATTTACACCTCGGGCTCGACCGGTAAACCGAAAGGTGTGGTGGTCTCCCACGGCGAAATCGCCATGCACTGCCAAGCGGTGATCGAGCGTTTCGGCATGCGCCCCGACGACTGCGAACTGCACTTCTATTCGATCAACTTCGATGCCGCGACCGAGCGTCTGCTGGTGCCGCTGCTCAGCGGCGCGCAGGTGGTGTTGCGTGCCCAAGGTCAGTGGGACGCGGAAGAAATCTGCGGCTTGATCCGCACGCACAACATCAACGTACTCGGTTTCACCCCGAGCTACGGCAGTCAGTTGGCGCAGTTCCTCTCGACGCAAAACGAAATCCTCCCGGTGCGGATGATCATCACCGGTGGCGAAGCGTTGACCGGTGAACACCTGCAACGGATTCGCGCGGCGTTCAAACCGGCGATGTTCTTCAACGCCTACGGTCCGACCGAAACCGTGGTCATGCCACTCGCCAGTCTGGCGCCGGAAGTGCTGGAGGAGGGCGCCGGCAGTGTGCCGATCGGCAGTGTGATCGGCGCGCGTGTCGCCTACATTCTCGACGCCGATCTGGCGCTGGTGCCGCAAGGCGCGACGGGTGAATTGTTCGTTGGCGGTGCCGGTCTGGCGCAGGCTTATCACGACCGTCCGGGCATTACCGCCGAACGTTTTGTCGCGGATCCGTTCGCCAGCGATGGCGGGCGCATGTACCGCACCGGCGACTTGGTGCGCCAGCGTGCCGATGGTTTGGTGGAATACCTGGGCCGGATCGACCATCAGGTAAAAATCCGTGGTTTCCGTATCGAACTGGGCGAAATCGAAACGCGCCTGCTCGATCACGACTCGATCCGCGAAGCCGTGGTGCTTGCACTCGATGCGCCGAGCGGCAAGCAACTGGTTGGCTATCTGGTCACCGAAGTGGCTGACCAAAGTGAATCCAAACAGGCCGCACTGCGCGACGCGTTGAAGTCGCATCTCAAAGCACAACTGCCGGACTACATGGTGCCAACGCACCTGATTCTGCTGGCGAGCATGCCGCTGACCGCCAACGGCAAACTCGATCGTCGTGCGTTGCCGGCGCCGGATCCTGAGTTGAATCGTCAGGACTACGTGGCGCCGAGCAACGAACTGGAACAGACCCTGGCGCAGATCTGGTGCGAAGTGCTCAACGTCGAGCAGGTCGGCCTCAACGACAACTTCTTTGAACTCGGCGGCGACTCGATTCTGTCGATCCAAGTGGTCAGCCGCGCGCGTCAGCAGGGCATTCATTTCAGCCCGCGCGATCTGTTCCAGCATCAGACTGTGCAGACTTTGGCCGCTGTGGCCAGCCGCACTGAACAGGTCACGGCCGAGCAAGGTCTGGTGTCGGGTGAATCGCGCCTGACGCCGATTCAGCACTGGTTCTTCGACACCGATATTCCTGAGCGTCAGCACTGGAACCAGGCGCTGTTGCTGGAACCGACCACGACCCTCGAAGCGCATCGTCTGGAGCAGGCGTTGTTGGCGGTGATCGAGCAGCATGACGCCTTGCGTCTGCGCTTTACCGAGGCCAATGGCGAGTGGCAAGCCACGCACCAACCGGTGTCTGATGCAGCCGTGCTTTGGCAAGTGCGCGTGACCTCGATGGACAAGTGCACCGCACTGTTCGCTGATGCGCAACGCAGCCTTGATCTGCAAAATGGTCCGCTGGTTCGCGCCTTGCTGGTCGACGGCCCTGAAGGTCAGCAACGCCTGTTTATCGCAATCCATCACTTGGTGGTCGACGGCGTGTCGTGGCGCGTATTGCTCGACGATGTGCAAACCGTTTACCGCCAACTCGACGCCGACCAAGCGGTGAAACTGCCGGCGAAAACCAGTGCCTTCAAGGATTGGACTGCACGCCTGCTGGCCTACGCCGGCAGCGAATCCCTGCGCGAAGAACTCGACTGGTGGCAGACCCAACTGGCCGGTCCGAGCGCCGATTTGCCGTGCGAAAACCCGCAGGGCGGCCAGCAGAATCGTCACGCACAAACCGTTAGCGTGCGTCTCGATGCCGAGTACACCCAACAACTGCTGCAACAGGCGCCAAGTGCCTACCGCACGCAGGTCAACGACCTGCTGCTGACCGCGCTGGCCCGCGTGCTGTGCCGCTGGAGCGGTCAGCCGTCGGCGCTGATTCAACTGGAAGGCCACGGCCGCGAAACCCTGTTCGACGAGATCGACCTGACCCGCACAGTCGGCTGGTTCACCAGCGCTTACCCGCTGCGTCTGACCCCGCACAATATTGAAGAAGCTGCGGGACAGGGCGCTTCGATCAAGGCAATCAAGGAGCAATTGCGCGCGGTGCCGCACAAAGGTCTGGGTTACGGCGTGCTGCGTTATCTCGCCGATGACCTCAGCCAGCGCAGCATGGCCGCGCTGCCGCAGGCGCCGGTCACCTTCAACTACCTCGGCCAGTTCGACCAGAGCTTCGGCAGCGATGCGCTGTTCCGTCCGCTGGATGAGCCGGTCGGTGCCGCCCACGATCCGCAGGCGCCATTGCCGAACGAACTGAGCATCGACAGCCAGGTTTACGGCGGTGAGTTGCTGCTGCGCTGGACCTTCAGCGCCGAGCGTTACGAGGCGCAGACCATCAACGATCTGGCCGATGCTTATATCGGTGAGCTGCGAAGCCTGATCGCCCACTGCCTGCAAGACGAGGCCGGTGGCCTGACGCCGTCGGACTTCCCGCTGGCTAGGCTGACTCAGGCGCAACTCGATGCCTTGCCGGTGCCGGCCGCGCACATCGAAGACGTCTACCCGCTGACGCCGATGCAGGAGGGCATGTTGCTGCACACCCTGCTCGAACCGGGCACCGGTCTGTACTACATGCAGGATCGCTACCGCATCAACAGCGAACTCGACGCCGAGCGTTTCGCCCAGGCGTGGCAAGCGGTGATTGCTCGCCACGAAGCGCTGCGCGCGTCGTTCTGCTGGAACGTCGGCGAAGACATGCTGCAAGTGATTCACACCCCGGGTCGCACGCCGATCGAATATCTGGACTGGAGCGCCATCGCTGAAACCGAACAGGAACCGAAGCTGCAGGCGCTGCTGAAAAGCGAGCGCGAGGCCGGTTTCGATCTGCTCAATCAGGCGCCGTTCCACCTGCGCCTGATCAAGGTCGGCGCGGCGCGTTACTGGTTCATGATGAGCAACCACCACATCCTCATCGATGCCTGGTGCCGTTCGCTGCTGATGAACGACTTCTTCGAGATCTACACCGCTCTCGGTGAAGGTCGCGAAGCGCAATTGAGCGTGCCGCCGCGTTATCGCGATTACATCGGCTGGCTGCAACGTCAGAGCCTGGCTGAAGCGCGGCAGTGGTGGCAGCAGAACCTGCGCGGCTTCGAACGCACCACGCCGATCCCGAGCGATCGTCCGTTCCTGCGTGAACACGCCGGTGAAAGCGGCGGTATGGTCGTCGGCGACCGCTACACCCGCCTCAATGTCGAGGACGGTGCGCGTCTGCGGGAACTGGCGCAGGCCCATCAACTGACCATCAACACTTTTGCTCAAGCAGCGTGGGCCTTGGTGCTGCGGCGTATGAGCGGTGATCGTGACGTGCTGTTCGGCGTGACCGTCGCCGGGCGTCCGGTAGACATGCCGGAAATGCAACGCACGGTCGGCCTGTTCATCAACAGTATTGCGCTGCGAGTGAAAATGCCTGAGGACGATCAGCGCAGCAGTGTGCGTCAGTGGCTCAGTGGTTTGCTCGACAGCAACATGCAGTTGCGCGAGTACGAATACCTGCCGCTGGTGAACATTCAGGAACAGAGCGAACTGCCGAAAGGCCAGCCGCTGTTCGACAGCCTGTTCGTCTTCGAAAACGCCCCGGTGGAAGTCTCGGTACTCGATCGAGCGCAGAGCCTGAATGCGACCTCGGACTCGGGCCGTACCCACACCAACTTCCCGCTGACGGCGGTGTGCTACCCGGGCGATGACCTCGGTCTGCACCTGTCGTATGACCAGCGCTATTTCGACGAATCGACCATCGAGCGCATGCTCGGCGAGTTCAAGCGTTTGCTGCTGGCGCTGGTCGATGGCTTCCACGGCGACATGGCCGATCTGCCACTGCTGGGCGTCGAGGAACAGGACTTCCTGCTCCACGGTTGCAACCAGAGTGCCCAAGATTATCCGCTGGAGCAGAGCTACGTTGCGCTGTTCGAAGCGCAGGTTGCCGCGCATCCGCAGCGCATCGCCGCTACATGCCTTGACCAGCAGCAGAGCTATGCCGAGCTGAACCTCAGTGCTAACCGTCTCGGCCATGCTTTGGTCGCAGCCGGGGTGCAGATGGATCAACCGGTGGCGCTGCTCGCCGAACGTAATCTGGATCTGCTTGGCATGATCATCGGCAGCTTCAAGGCTGGCGCGGGTTACCTGCCGCTGGATCCGGGCCTGCCGAGTCAGCGTCTGCAACGCATCATCGAGCTGAGCCGCACGCCGGTGCTGGTCTGCGCTAAAGCCTGCTTTGAACAGGCGCAGACTTTGCTGGATGAATTCAGCTGCGCCAATCGCCCGCGTTTGCTGGTGTGGGAAGAGATTCAAGCGGCGGCGCTTTCGGCGCAGGACTTGGGCATTTACAGCGGCCCGGACAACCTCGCTTACGTGATCTACACCTCGGGCTCCACCGGCCTGCCAAAAGGCGTGATGGTCGAGCAGCGCGGCATGCTCAATAACCAGTTGAGCAAGGTGCCGTATCTGCACCTGAGCGACGCCGACGTGATCGCCCAGACCGCTTCGCAAAGCTTCGATATTTCGGTCTGGCAGTTCCTCGCCGCGCCGCTGTTCGGTGCTCGCGTGGACGTCGTGCCGAATACGATTGCCCACGATCCGCAACGGTTGCTGGTGCATGTGCAGGCGCAGGGCATCACCGTGCTCGAGAGTGTGCCGTCGCTGATTCAGGGCATGCTCGCCTCGGAGCGTCTGAGTCTCGATGGCTTGCGCTGGATGTTGCCGACCGGTGAAGCGATGCCGCCGGAGCTGGCGCACCAATGGCTGCTGCGTTACCCGGACATCGGTCTGGTCAACGCTTATGGCCCGGCGGAATGTTCCGATGACGTGGCGTTCTTCCGTGTCGACCTGGCGTCGACGCGCGGCAGTTACTTGCCGATCGGTACGCCGACCGACAACAACTTGCTGTACCTCGTTGATGGCGCTCTGGAACTGGTGCCGTTGGGCGCGGTAGGGGAGTTGTGCGTGGCGGGTACGGGCGTTGGTCGCGGTTATGTCAGCGATCCGTTGCGCACTGCGCCGGTATTTGTGCCGAACCCGTTCGGTGCGCCGGGCGAGCGTCTGTATCGCACCGGTGACCTGGCGCGGCGTCGCAGCGACGGCGTGCTGGAGTACGTTGGCCGCGTTGACCATCAGGTGAAGATTCGCGGTTACCGCATCGAGTTGGGTGAGATCGAAGCGCGTCTGCACGAACAACCCGAAGTGCGTGATGGCGCGGTCGGGGTGCAGGAAGGCGTCAACGGCAAGCACTTGGTCGGCTATCTGGTGGCGGCCGATTCGGCACTCAATCCGAGCGAACGACTGGAGCGAATCAAACAGCGCCTGCGCGCCGAACTGCCGGAATACATGGTGCCGCTGCACTGGTTGTGGCTCGATCAAATGCCGCTGAATGCCAACGGCAAACTCGACCGCAAAGCCTTGCCGGCACTGGAGATCGGCCAGTTGCAAAGTCAGGATTATCTGGCGCCGCGCAATGATCTCGAGCAGACATTGGCGGACATTTGGGCCGAGGTGTTGAAGGTCGAGCAGGTCGGTGTCCGCGATAACTTCTTCGAGCTAGGTGGGCACTCGTTGCTGGCCACGCAGATCGCCTCGCGGGTGCAGAAAACCCTGCAGCGCGACGTGCCGCTGCGTGCGATGTTCGAGTGCAGCACGGTGGAGGAATTGGCTGAGTACATCGATGGACTGGCGGCGAGTGATATCACCGAGGAGAAGGTTGATCGGTTGAATGATCTGATGGCGGAGCTGGAGGGCCTTTAGTTCTTTAGCGCCTGCATTGGCCTCATCGCGAGCAGGCTCACTCCTACATTTGGAATGCGTTCCCCTGTAGGCCTTCGCCTGCTCGCGATGAGGCCGGTACATTCATGTACATTTCCAAGGTTGACGATAAAGAACCGGCAGCTCAGTCTGCCGGTTCTCTTTTTTTGTCGCGGGGGTGGTCGATGCCTTTTTTCACGGTTGACGGACAAGCGCTGCATTACATTGATCAAGGCTCAGGCCCGGCGGTGTTGCTGGCCGGCAGCTATCTGTGGGATCAGGCCATGTGGGCACCGCAGATTGCCGCTTTGTCGCCGCACTATCGGGTGATTGCGCTGGACCTGTGGGGCCATGGCGAGTCAGGGCGGTTGCCTGAAGGCACGGCATCACTGGATGACATAGCCCGTCAGGCGCAGGCTTTGCTCGATCATCTGGACATCGATCAGGTCACCCTCGTCGGGCTGTCGGTCGGCGGCATGTGGGGCGTGCGTCTGGCGCTGTCGGCACCGCAGCGCATCAACGGTCTGGTGCTGATGGACACCTACGTCGGCGTCGAACCTGAACCCACCCGGCAATACTACTTCTCGCTGTTCAAGCAGATCGAAGAAAGCGGCGAGATCTCCGAGCAATTACTGGACATCGTCGTGCCGATTTTCTTCCGTCCGGGTATCGATCCGCAGTCGGCGCTGTATCAGGATTTCCGCGCGAAACTGGCGGCGTACTCCTCGGATCGACTGCGCGAAAGTATCGTGCCGATGGGGCGTATCACCTTTGGCCGCGATGATTTGTTGCCACGGCTGAGCGAATTGAATGCGGCGACCACGCTGGTAATGTGCGGCGATCAGGACAAACCGCGACCACCGTCGGAAACAAAGGAAATGGCGGAGTTGATCGGTTGCCCGTGGGTGCTGGTGCCGGAGGCGGGGCATATCTCCAATCTGGAGAATCCGCAGTTTGTCACCGAGGTGTTGTTTACCTTCCTCAGCGAGCGCAACGGACGCACCGAGTAGTCTTCAATCGCGAGCAGGCTCACTCCTACATTCGACCGCATTCTTACTGACTGAGCGCGGTTAATTGTAGGAGTGAGCCTGCTCGCGATGGGGCCAGTCCAGGCGCCGAAAATTACTTGGGCCCGAGAATCTTCACCAACTTGTCCGGCGAAGGCGCGCCTTGCTGCTGTTGCAACTCACCCTTGTCATCCATGTAGAAGATCGCCGGCGTGGCCTGCAAATCCAGGTCTTCCATCAACTGCATGTTCGCCGCCAATTTGCTCTGCACGGCCACCGGAATCTCTTTCAAGGCTTTGAGCGAGCTGCCCTTGCCAGCCTTTTCGTGATCTTCCAGGGCCTTGGCCGGATCCTTCGCAGCGAGCAACGCGGCCGATTTGCCCGGGCTGTCCTCACGAATGATGCCGACCATGATGTGCCGCAGTTGCACCTTGCCGGATTTCACCCACGGCCGCGCCTGTTCCCAGAACATGTTGCAGTAAGGGCAGTTCGGATCGCTGAACAGGTACACGGTGCGCGGTGCATCCTTGTTGCCGTCCTGAATCCAGTTGCTCGCTTCGAACTTGGCCCAGACTTCCTTGGCCATCGGCGCATACACCATTTTTTGCAGCGGCTCGCTGCTCAGGTCTTTGCCGTCGGCGTCGTACATATTGCCGAGAATCACGTGTTTGCCATCCGGAGTCAGGTACAGCGCCATGCCGCGGTTCTGATACTGCGCCGCGTAACCACGCAAACCATCGGGGGCGTCGAACTGGCCGACGATTTTCGCGCCTTTGGCTTCGATCTGCTTGATCGCCGCAGGCAATTCTTCAGCGGCCTGCACTGACGGCAAGTGCAGCAGGGCGCTGCCCAGAGTCAGCGTCAGCAGGTGGCGGAGGCGGGGCATGGCAGTTTCCTTGCAGAGGTGGCCGGTGCGGTGGCCGGGTTTGAATTCGGGGTTGGGGTGTCGAAGTTTTCCAGGGCGCGCGCCAGGCTGGCGTTGGATAACTCGCCCAGGTGACTGCTCAGCAGCCTACCGTCAGGGCTGTAGAACAGCGTAGTCGGCAGGGCCATGGAACCGACGGCCTGACCCAGCCGGCCGCTGCGGTCGAACAGCACGTTGTTCAGGCTCAGGCCTTGGGTTTCAAGAAAGGTCGCCACGCTTTGCATGCTTTCGGCCTGATTGACGAACAGGAAGGTCAGGTCCGGACGTTGTTGCTGGGCATTCTCCAGGACTGGCATTTCGCGCCGGCACGGCGGGCACCAGGTCGCCCACAGATTGATCACCAGCGGGCCGCCCTGATAGTCGCTGAGCTGGATGGTTTCCCCCGCCGCATTGCGCAGGGAGATGTCCGGCAGCCGGGTGCCTTGTTCATAGATATTCAGCGCCAGCGTCGCCAACAGCCAGAACGCCACACCGCTGGCCACACCAAAACCCAGCGGGCGACGCAAGCCCGGTCGGCGCCAGCCGCGATACAGCGCCACCAGCAGCAGCACGATCACGCCCGGCCAGGCGAGGAAACCACCGTCACGCAAATCAATGATCTGCCACGGGTCATTGCGATAGTGCGACCAGTACAGCAACACAAAGGCAACACGCGCCGCGAGCATCCCGAGCAGAAACAGGCTGAACAACGCCGACTCGGGGTTATCGCCACCACGCTTGGCCACCCGCCAGCCGACAAAGGTCGCCAGCGCCAGGGCACTGATCAGCAGCAGGTGATTAAGCGCAATGGCAAAGGTGCCGAGGGTCAAAGTCAGCATTAATTGGCTTCCCGGGTGGTAGCCCAGCGTTGCAGGAATGTATCGGCATCGACTTCGCCGGTGATGCGCTGGCTGCGGCGTTCTTCGCCATCCGTGCCGATCCAGACGAAGCTCGGTGGCCCCGGCACTTTGTAGCGGCTGAGCAATTCACGGCTGGCGGCATTGTCGGCAGTGACATCGAGGCGCAGCAGGCGTACGTCACTCAACGCCTGCATGACCTTGTCCTTGCCGAACACCTGTTTCTCCATGACTTTGCACGACACGCACCAGTCCGCATAGTAATCGAGCAGCACCCACTGACCCTGAGCCTTGGCGGCATCGAGTTCGCGTTGTAGCGCCGCCGGCTCCTTGATCGTGGTGAACGCGTCATGCGCCGATGGCGCCGCCGTACTGGCGTGGCTGGCACTGTAGACCTGCAACGGCTGATACGGATCATCGCTGCCGCCCGCCGCACCGATCACCAGCAAACTGCCCCACAGCCCGAGCAACAACGAACTGGCGCCGAACAACTGGGCAACGCGGCCAAAACCTTCGGACTGTTTCCAGGCGCAAAACGCGGCGATCAATAACAGTGCACCGCACAGGCCCAGCCACAACGAAGCATCCAGCACTGGACGCAGCATCAACAGCGCGGTGGCGAGGAAGAGGAAACCGAACACACCTTTGAGCAGGTTCATCCAGGCGCCGGGTTTGGGCAGGAAGCGATTACCCACGGTCACCAGCAACAGCAACGGCACACCAATGCCTATGCCCAGCGAGAACAGGATCAAGCCACCGTGCAGCGCGTTGCCGCTCTGCGCGATGTACAGCAACGCACCGGCCAGCGGCGCGGTCATGCACGGGCCGACCAGCAGACCGGACAAGGCACCGAGCACCCCGGCGCCGATCAGGCTGCCACCGCTGCGACTGCGCGAGGCGTGTTCCAGGCGATCACGCAGAGCCACCGGCAGTTGCAGTTCAAAGAAACCGAACATCGGCAAGGCCAGCACCACGAAGATCGCGGCGAAGGTGCCGAGCAGCCACGGATTCTGCAACCACGCCTGCAAGTTCGCGCCGAGCAGCGCAGCAATCACGCCCATCGCCGCATACACCAGCGCCATGCAGATCACGTAACTGCCGGCCAGTGCGAAACCGCGACGCGGGGTGGCACCACTGCCGACCACCATGCCGGCCAGAATCGGCAGCATCGGCAATGTGCATGGGGTGAAGGCCAGCAACAGACCGAGGCCGAAAAACACCAGCAGGCTCCAGCCCAGCGCCCGTTGTTGCAGGCTGCTGGCCAAGGCCTGATCGGGTGCTTCTGCACCTGCGGCCACCGCGGCCTTGCCGCCCAGGTCAATCACCCGGGTTTGCGGCGGATAGCAAAGCCCCGCGTCGGCACAGCCCTGATAGCTGACCTTGATCTGGCCTGTGGCGGTTGCCGGGATTTTCACTTCCAGCCCTTGGCGATAGACCGGTTGTTCACCGAAGAACTCGTCGCTGTGGGATTCGCCTTCAGGCAGTGCGGGCTGCTGCTGCGCGCTCAGTCCATCGAATTTCAGGCGTTTCTGATACAGGTAATAGCCGTCGGTGATTTGCCAGAACAGCTGGGTTTCACCGGATTCAAGACGTTCGGAGGTGAGCACGAACGCCTTGTCGACCGGCAGAAACTCCGGTTTGGTATCAAATGGATTGTTCCCGGCCTGGGCCAGGCTGGAAATCAGCAGAGCAAAAAAGAGAAAAAAATGACGCATGGAGGAGCCTTGTCCCTGTGCAAGTGAGGTGCAGAATGGGCGGCGGCGATTAACCGATAATTAACCCTATCCTACAAGGCCCTCCGGTTTCGGCCAATCAGCCGCGCAGCAGTCCTGGCCAGTTCTGGTCATTGATGGTTTGCGGGCCGGAGACCAGACGGTCGGACTGAATGTTGTAAGTCAGGTATTGGTTGTCGGTCAGGAAAATGTACCAGTAGCTGTCGGCGAAAGTCCGGTCATTTTGCGCTGCCGTGATGATGCGGTCCTTGTACGGTTTCAGCGCCCCAAGTTGATAATCTCCGAAGGATTTGTAAGTCAGGGTCTTTGCCTTGTAGTTAAACGATAGATAGTGCCCGTCGTTCAGAATAAATCTGAACAGAAACGGCTGACCGGTCAGTTGGAACCAGGTACCGGCGATGATCTTGTCGAAGTAGGGCAGTATCGGCTTCCAGATCGAATCGGCAACTTTATAGAAGGCATCGACCTTGTCCTCGTCCTGGTTGTATTTACACACCACGGGTGTGGTTCCCTGATAGAAGAACAACCACGCAATATCTTCATCGGACGAGGTGTTCCAGCCGAATGAAGTGGTTGTCAGTCCGAAACGCAAGTCTTTGGCATGGGGGCCAAAGCTGTCCCAGTTACCGCCGACCAATGCCGGATAGTTGGCGGATACCTTATTGTCACCGATATCGAATCGGGAATAGGTGTTGCTGTCCTTGAAGAAGAAATAAATACGATCAGGACCGGAACGCCAATCGATCGCGACGAAGTTTGTTAGGTTAGGCATGTTTATTAAGTCCCTTTAAAGTTGTTGGTGTTTACCGGTCGAAAACTAAATGATCGAAGGGTTATTACATAGGGAGAAAGTGTTTCTTTATTAGTGGGAAAGTTACAGCGCCGAGTGAGCCCCCGCGTCAGGTGGCGCCCCGATGTTTTTGCCCGGCTTTGCGTAAACACCGGTGACGGTCATAATTGCCGCTTAATCCTCGCCTGCTTCACTCGCCTTTTTTATCCACGGAGCACCCATGCACGTACTGGTTTGCGAAGACGATGAGCTGATTGCCAGTGGCATCGTTGCCGGTCTTACGGCTCAGGGTTTGACCGTCGAGCACGTCAACACCGCGTCGAAAGCGCGGGCGATGCTCAAGGTCGCCGAATTTGACGTGATGGTGCTCGATCTCGGCCTGCCCGACGAAGATGGCCTCAAGTTGCTGCAACAATTGCGGCAGAGCGGACTGGAAATTCCGGTGCTGATCCTGACCGCGCGCGACTCGGTAACCGACCGTGTCGATGGCTTGCAGGCCGGGGCCGACGATTACCTGCTCAAGCCGTTCGATCTGCGTGAACTGTTCGCCCGTCTGCAAACCCTGTTGCGCCGGGTCGCCGGGCGCAGCGTCAACCTGATCGAGCACGGTGCGCTGACCTACGACCCGAGCAGCCGCGAAACCACGCTGGCCGGGCAACCGGTGGACCTGTCGCGCCGCGAGCAATCGCTGTTGCAGGCGCTGCTGCACAATCGTGGGCGGGTGCTGTCCACCGAACAGTTGAAAGACAGCGTCTACGGCTTCAACGATGAACTGGAAAGCAACGCGCTGAACGTGCACATCCATCACCTGCGCAGCAAACTGGGTAAAGGCATCGTCGAAACCGTGCGCGGTCTGGGCTATCGCCTCGGCCCGGCTGACGGTGGAGATCAAGGCAAGTGATGAGTCTGCGACTGCGCCTGAGCCTGACCCTCGGCGCTGCGTTTGCGCTGATCTGGGCGCTGGCGGCGGCCTGGATGCTCAGTGACCTGCGCAATCAGATGATGTTTTCCCTCGACCAACGTCTGGTGGCGTCGGCGCGCATGGTCGCCGGGCTGCTGGAACAGTTGCCGACACTGCCGAGCAAAGGCGAGGGCACCCACTTCAGTGCCGAGCAACTGAATATCCCCGGCGGCATGGCCTGTCAGGTCAGTTCGTTGCGCGGGGAAATTCTCGCGCGCAGCCACAACAATCCCGAACAGGCGCTGGAAGCCGAGAAAATGGGCTTCCATGACCAGATGATCGACGGCGCGCCGTGGCGCAGCTTCACCCTCGCCCGGGGCGATGTGCGCATCACCACGGCCGACCGGCAGATCGAGCGCGAAGCCCTGAACATGTCGATTCTGCTGGCGGCCTCGGTGCCGGTGGGCGTGGCGCTGCTCGGCTGCCTGTGCCTGTTGTGGCTGGGTATCGGCCAGGGGCTGGCGCCGCTCAACCGTCTGCGTGAGGCGCTGATGCGGCGCAATGCCGACTCACTCGAACCGCTGCAAATCCAGACCTTTCCCAGCGAATTGAAGCCGCTGCTCGAAACACAGAACCAATTGTTCCAGCGCATCGGCAAGACCATTGAGCGCGAGCGCCGCTTGACCGGTGACGCGGCGCATGAATTGCGCAGCCCGCTGACGGCGATCAAGACCCACCTGCAAGTCGCGCGCATGACCGATGGCAGCGCCCGCGATCAGTCGCTGGCGCGGGCCGAGGAGGGTGCCGATCGCTTGCATCGTACGCTCGAACAATTGCTATTGCTGGCGCGGGTCGAGGGCAGTCTGTCGTTCGATGACGGTTCGCAATGCAGCGCCGAGCAGGTGGCACGCCTGGCGATTCAGGACGCCACGGGAGGCGAGCGCCTGCGCATCAAACTGCAACTGCCAAGCGAGCTTTCCGCTGCAGCGCTGCAGATGCCGGCCGTGCTGTCGATTGCGGCGCTGCGCAATCTGCTCGACAACGCCTTGCGCCATACGCCAGAGGACTGTGCGGTTGAGCTGAGTCTGGAAACCATTGGTAACCGCGTACGTTTTGTCGTGCGCGATCATGGCCCGGGGATCGCGCCGGATGATCTGCAGCACCTGACCCAGCGCTTCTGGCGCAACGGGCAAAGCACCGGTTGCGGCCTCGGCTTGGCGATTGTCCAGGCGATCGTCCAGCGTTGCGACTGTGCCCTGCATTTCGACAGCCGCCCGGATGGCCTGCGCGTTGAACTGACCATGCCGTTGCAGCCTGTCTGATTCCAGCACAGCCTGTGTAGGAGCTGCCGAAGGCTGCGATCTTTTGATTTTGTTTTTCAAGATCAAGATCAAAAGAT
>NZ_JBSVXS010000023.1:0-70451 GCF_054070155.1 Pseudomonas sp. SDT291_1_S447 | reverse complement strand
GGGATCGCATTCCAAATGTGGGAGCGAGCCTGCTCGCGAAGAGGTCAGTCAGATCACTAGAGATCTTTTGGGTAGATACGGCGGCAGATACAACCCAATGTAGGCATCAAACACCCGCATCCCTTCCTCGGCCATGCGCGGCGTGATCTGCCCATGCTGCTGCACCGAGCGCGCATAAACCCGGTCACCCAACTCCATCGCCAAGGCAAACACATCGACATCCTCCGGCAGCCTTGGCAACTCAAAGTGATGATCGAACAGCTTGTGCATCAGGTCGCCCAGCTCAATATCGTGCTGACGGTCAGCCTGGGTCACTTCGGTCAGACCATGCTGGGCAAGGATCAACTGACGCGCCGCCGCGTCTTCGTCGTAGATCTCCAGCATCCGTTGTTCGACCAGTCGCGACAGATCACGCCAGTCACGCAAAGCTTCGTGATCAATCGGCGCTTGCAGGCAGGCGCGAAACGCGGCGTGCACATCCGCCGTCAGTGCCTCAAGCAGCGCCGGGACGCTGGCGAAAAAGTGGTACACGGAAGAGGGCGGAATCTGCGCGCGCTCGGCGACGCTGTAGATCGACAGACTCGCCACACCCTCGGCGGCCAGCAGCGTGCGTGCGGCGTCGAGTATCGAATCGATGCGCGCCTGGCTGCGGGCACGGGGTTTGCGGACGGGGGCGGGTCGCGTCATGGAAGTCTCCTGCGGGGCAGCGGGCATTGTACGAGCCGGCTTGTGTGTTGTCTTGTCGGCCGCTTCGCGAGCAGGCTCGCCCCCACATTTGATCTCCAGTGAACTTGAGCATTTGTACACACAGCCCCCTGTGGGAGCGAGCCTGCTCGCGAACCGCCGCAGGCGGCCATAAAAAAACGCCGTTGGCTGAATCAGCCAACGGCGTTTTTCCTGAAGCTGCAATCCGCTTAAACGGTGTGCAGATACCAGTTGTACTCAAGGTCAGAGATGGAGTGTTCAAACTCCTCCAGTTCGCTTTCCTTGCAGGCGACGAAGATATCGATGTATTTCGGATCGATGTACTTGGCCATCACCTCGCTGTCGTCCAGCTCGCGCAGGGCATCGCGCAAGTTGTTCGGCAGGCTTTGTTCGTTCTGCTCGTAGCTGTTGCCTTCGACTGGCGCGCCCGGCTCGATCTTGTTGGTCAGACCGTGGTGCACGCCGGCCAAGACCGAAGCCATCAGCAGGTACGGATTGGCGTCGGCGCCGGCTACACGATGCTCGATACGCACGGCATCGGAAGAACCGGTCGGTACGCGAATCGCCACGGTGCGGTTGTCGAGGCCCCAGCACGGCGAGTTCGGCACGTAGAACTGTGCGCCGAAACGACGGTAGGAGTTGACGTTCGGGCAGAGGAAAGCCATCTGCGCGGGCAGGGTCTCGAGCACACCGCCGATCGCGTGACGCAGCGCGGCGTTCTGCTCGGGATCCTCGCTGGCAAAAATGTTTTTGCCTTCTTTATCCAGAATCGAAATGTGTACGTGCAGACCATTACCTGCCTGGCCCGGATACGGCTTGGCCATGAAGGTGGTGTCCATTTCATGGTCGTAGGCGATGTTCTTGATCAGACGCTTGAGCAGTACAGCGTAGTCGCATGCCTTGATCGGGTCGGCGACGTGGTGCAGGTTCACTTCGAACTGCGCCGGGGCGCTTTCCTTGACGATGGCGTCGGCCGGGATGCCTTGCTCTTTGGCACCTTCCAGAATGTCCTGGAGGCAGTCGACGTATTCGTCGAGGTCGTCGATCAGGTAAACCTGCGTCGAGTGCGGGCGTTTGCCGGAGATCGGCGAGCGTGGCGGCTGTGGACGGCCGTTCACGTTTTCCTGGTCGATCAGGTAGAACTCGAGTTCGAATGCGGCGCAGATGGTCAGGCCCAGCTCGTCAAACTTTGCAACAACTTGACGGAGCACTTCGCGCGGATCGGCAAAGAATGGGTCGCCTTCGAGTTCGTGCATGGTCATCAACAGTTGCGCGGTCGGGCGCTTCTGCCATGGCTCGTTGCACAGCGTATCGGGGATTGGATAGCAGATACGATCGGCGTCGCCGATGTCCAGGCCCAGGCCGGTGCTTTCCACCGTAGAGCCGTTGATATCCAGAGCAAATAGAGAGGCCGGCAGGTTGATGCCTTTCTCGTAAACCTTGTGGAGGCTGGTGCGTTCAATGCGCTTGCCGCGCACCACACCATTCATATCCGCAATCAGAAGGTCAACGTACAGAACCTCAGGATGTTCCTTAAGGAACGCGTTCGCTTCGTTAAGCTGAACGGCACGCGGGGGTACCGACATGATGCAACACCTTTGTTGTTAAAAATATCAATCATTGATCTTTTCTGGTTTCAGTCAACCCGAACGGCCTGCCGAAGTCAAGCGAGGCCTTTTTTGCCCTAAAAAAGCGCTGCGAGGGCATTTATGGGGCACTTTCGGGCGTTTTTTTGTCCTTGCGAGACTGCGCACCCGCAGGCTTGAGCAGGCCGTGTTGTATTTTTTACGGGGGTGTTGTGTAAAAAAATGAACAAGGCTAAGCTCCGATCAAACCCATAACAGCAATAATACCGGGGTGCTTCATGTCTCGCCTGCCGTTAATCGGCATCACCGACTGCTCGCAACAGTCCGGTCTGCATGCTCATCACATCAGTGGCGACCGATCCGTCCGTAGCGCAGCCAGCATGGCTCGCCCGTTAGCGACGATGTTCCCGTCCATGGCCGCTCAAGCGTCAGCGTCCGATATTCTGGACGTACGGGAAAGCATCCTGTTTATGGCGTCCCCTTCCAATATAGATCGCTTTCACCCTCAAAGCCTGTGCCGCTTGCCAAGCCGTGCTCATGATTCTGCACGGCTTGAGTGTGCACAGGAAATGCAACGCCAGCGTAAAGGGCAGGTAAGCTCCTCTTTCATTGTCTATGCGCGGTGCCGGGCGTAAGCCGGTACTGCGCGAGCAAGCCCCCTTTAACGCGACGCTCCAAGCGTCAAACTTTGCCTGACATCATGTCAGGAGACTCAGCCCAGAGGCATTTATGAGTAACAACCTCGACCAGCTCACCGATTGGTTGAAAGACCACAAGATCACAGAAGTCGAATGCATGATCGCCGACTTGACCGGTATCACCCGGGGCAAGATCTCGCCGACCAACAAGTTCATCGCCGAAAAGGGCATGCGTCTGCCAGAAAGTGTGCTTTTGCAGACTGTGACCGGCGACTACGTCGAAGACGACATCTATTACGAACTGCTCGACCCGGCCGACATCGACATGATCTGCCGCCCCGACCAGAACGCCGTGTACCTGGTGCCGTGGGCTATCGAGCCGACCGCGCAGGTGATCCACGACACCTACGACAAGCAAGGCAACCCGATCGAGCTGTCGCCACGCAACGTCCTCAAGAAAGTTCTCAAACTCTATGCCGACAAGGGCTGGCAGCCGATCGTGGCGCCGGAAATGGAGTTCTACCTGACCAAGCGCAGCGACGACCCTGACTATCCATTGCAGCCGCCAATCGGCCGCTCGGGTCGTCCGGAAATCGGTCGTCAGTCGTTCTCCATTGAAGCGGCGAACGAATTCGACCCGCTGTTCGAAGACGTCTACGACTGGTGCGAACTGCAGGAGCTGGACCTCGACACGCTGATCCACGAAGACGGCACGGCGCAGATGGAAATCAACTTCCGTCACGGCGATGCACTGTCGCTGGCCGACCAGATTCTGGTGTTCAAACGCACCATGCGTGAAGCCGCGCTCAAGCACGATGTGGCCGCCACCTTTATGGCCAAGCCGATGACCGGCGAGCCGGGCAGTGCGATGCACTTGCACCAGAGCATCATCGACATCGAGACCGGCAAAAACGTCTTCTCTAATGAAGACGGGACCATGAGCCAGCTGTTCCTGCACCACATCGGTGGTTTGCAGAAGCTGATTCCGGAATTGCTGCCGCTGTTCGCGCCGAACGTCAACTCGTTCCGCCGCTTCCTTCCGGACACCTCCGCACCGGTGAACGTCGAGTGGGGCGAAGAAAACCGTACCGTCGGCCTGCGCGTACCGGATGCCGGCCCGCAGAACCGTCGCGTCGAAAACCGCCTGCCGGGCGCTGACGCCAACCCGTATCTGGCGATCGCCGCGAGCCTGCTCTGCGGTTACATCGGCATGGTCGAAGGCCTCAACCCGAGCGCGCCGGTGGTGGGCCGGGGTTATGAGCGCCGCAACCTGCGCCTGCCGCTGACCATCGAAGACGCGCTGGAGCGTATGGAAAACAGCGCGACCATCGAGAAGTACCTGGGCAAAACCTTCATCACTGGCTACGTCGCGGTAAAACGGGCCGAGCATGAAAACTTCAAGCGCGTGATCAGTTCCTGGGAGCGTGAGTACCTGCTCTTCGCCGTCTGATACGCCGGGCGCGGTCCTCAGCGGCCGCGTCTTCACCGATAACAAGGAGAATTGGCATGACCAGCAACAACCCGCAAACCCGCGAGTGGCAAGCACTCAGCAATGATCACCACCTGGCCCCGTTCAGCGACTTCAAGCAGTTGAAAGAGAAGGGCCCGCGGATCATCACCAACGCCAAGGGCGTTTACCTGTGGGACAGCGAAGGCAACAAGATTCTCGACGGCATGGCCGGTCTGTGGTGTGTGGCCATCGGTTATGGTCGCGATGAGCTGGCCGACGCAGCCGCCAAACAGATGCGCGAACTGCCGTACTACAACCTGTTCTTCCAGACTGCGCACCCGCCAGCGCTGGAACTGGCCAAGGCAATCGCCGACGTGGCACCGGAAGGCATGAACCATGTGTTCTTTACCGGTTCCGGCTCCGAAGGCAACGACACCATGCTGCGCATGGTCCGCCACTACTGGGCGATCAAAGGCCAGCCAAACAAGAAAGTCATCATCAGCCGCAAGAACGGTTATCACGGTTCGACCGTGGCCGGCGCGAGCCTCGGTGGCATGACGTATATGCACGAACAAGGCGACTTGCCGATCCCGGGCATCGTCCACATCGCGCAGCCGTACTGGTTCGCCGAGGGTGGCGACATGTCCCCGGAAGAGTTCGGCATCTGGGCGGCCAATCAGTTGGAAGAGAAGATTCTCGAAGTCGGCGTCGACAATGTCGGTGCCTTTATTGCCGAGCCGATTCAGGGTGCCGGTGGCGTGATCATTCCGCCCGACAGCTACTGGCCGCGCATCAAGGAAATCCTCGCCAAGTACGACATCCTGTTCGTGGCGGACGAAGTGATTTGCGGTTTCGGCCGTACCGGTGAGTGGTTCGGCAGCGATTTCTACGACCTCAAGCCGGACATGATGACTATCGCCAAAGGTCTGACCTCCGGTTACATCCCGATGGGTGGGCTGATCGTTCGCGACACCGTTGTTGCGGTGCTCAACGAAGGTGGCGATTTCAACCACGGCTTCACCTACTCCGGTCACCCGGTGGCAGCGGCGGTGGGCCTGGAAAACATCCGCATCCTGCGCGATGAAAAAATTATCGAGAACGCGCACAACGAAACGGCACCGTATTTGCAGAAACGTCTGCGGGAACTGAACGATCACCCGTTGGTGGGTGAAGTTCGCGGCGTCGGTCTGTTGGGCGCGATCGAGCTGGTGCAGGACAAGGCCACGCGCAAGCGTTACGAAGGCAAGGGCGTCGGCATGATCTGCCGCCAGTTCTGCTTCGACAACGGCCTGATCATGCGCGCTGTGGGCGACACCATGATCATCGCGCCGCCGCTGGTGATCAGCAAAGCCGAGATCGATGAACTGGTTACAAAGGCACGCAAGTGTCTGGACCTGACCCTCAGTGCGTTGCAGGGCTAAGTGCTAGGCTTTGAGCGGGGGAGCCGTGGCGCTCGCGCTCAAAGCTGTCAGAAAGGCTGGTCTTTTCTTGAAAGACCGCCTCGGATCTTGCCAGACTAGCCGCGGTTCCAGTTGTCCGGGTTCGGCCGCTGAACAAAGTGGTTCAAAAAAGAAAAATTTGGAGCATTAACGCATGAAGGCATTAGGCAAAAAGCTCGCTGGCAAGACTCTGCTCGCCATGTCCCTGATGGGAGTCATGGCGGCTGCGGCGCAGGCGGACGACAAGGTGTTACACGTCTACAACTGGTCCGACTACATCGCCCCGGACACTGTGGCCAACTTCGAAAAAGCTACCGGGATCAAAGTCGTCTATGACGTCTTCGACAGCAACGAAACCCTGGAAGCCAAGCTGCTGGCCGGCAAGTCCGGGTACGACATCGTGGTGCCTTCCAATAACTTCCTCGCCAAGCAGATCAAGGCCGGTGTTTACCAGGAGCTGGACAAGTCCAAGCTGCCGAACTGGAAGAACCTCGACGAAGACCTGCTCAAGGCTGTTGGCGATGCCAGCGACCAAGGCAACAAGCACGCGTTCCCGTACATGTGGGGCTCGATCGGCATCGGCTACAACCCGGCCAAGGTCAAGGCAGCGCTGGGTATCGACAAGATCGATTCCTGGGACGTGGTGTTCAAGCCTGAAAACATCGAGAAGCTCAAAAGCTGCGGCGTAAGCTTCCTCGACGCACCGACCGAGATGATTCCGGCGGCGTTGCACTATCTGGGCAAGCCGACCAACAGCAAGGACAAGGCTGACCTGAAAGCCGCCGAAGACCTGTTCCTGAAAATTCGTCCGTCGGTTGCCTACTTCCATTCCTCCAAGTACATCTCCGATCTGGCCAACGGCAACATCTGCGTCGCCGTCGGTTACTCGGGTGACCTGGAACAATCCAAGACCCGCGCCCAGGAAGCCGGTGACAAGGTCAAACTGGCCTACACCATTCCAAAAGAAGGTGCTGGCACGTTCTACGACATGGTCGCCATTCCCAAGGATGCCGAAAACGTCGAAGCCGCCTACAAGTTCATGAACTACCTGCTTGAGCCGCAAGTGATGGCCGGCATCACCAACGCCGTGCGTTTCCCGAACGGCAACAAAGCTGCCACGCCACTGGTGGACAAGGACATCACCAGCGATCCGAGCATCTACCCGTCGGCTGAAGTGAAGAAACAGCTCTACGCGATCAGCGATCTGGACGCAGCGACCCTGCGCCTGATCACTCGCAGCTGGACCAAGATCAAATCCGGTAAATAAGCCGGTTTGAAGCAACAACCACTGGCCGTCGTCTCCCGCGAAGGCGGCCAGTGGATCAATTAAATGACAGGAAGTTTTGCAGGAACGGTTTTTCGAGGGTAAGTTGCGCGCCGGTTTTGTTGCCGGGCAGTCATGGCTGTCATGCAGCGCGGGGCAACTTGGGCCCAACTAATTTAGAGGACCTCCACTTGCCTATTTTTTCTTCTTTGCGCAAAGCCCTGCTGGCCACTGCCGGCCTGACGATTGCTGTCGGAGCCCAGGCCGCCGGTACGGTGCATATTTATAACTGGTCCGATTACATCGGCGAATCCACGCTGGCCGACTTCCAGAAAGAGACCGGGATAAAACCGGTCTACGACGTCTTCGATTCCAACGAAACCCTGGAAGGCAAGTTGCTGGCCGGGCGTACCGGTTACGACGTGGTCGTGCCGTCGAACCACTTCCTCGGCAAGCAGATCAAGGCGGGCGCGTTCCAGAAGCTCGACAAGTCGCAGCTACCGAATTATTCCAATCTCGACCCGGCGCTGCTCAAGCGTCTGGAACAGAACGATCCGGGCAACCTGTACGCCGTGCCGTACCTGTGGGGCACCAACGGCATCGGTTACAACGTCGATAAAGTGAAGGCCGTGCTGGGTGTCGACAAGATCGATTCGTGGGGCGTTTTGTTCGAACCTGAGAACATCAAAAAGCTGCAAAGCTGTGGCGTGGCATTCCTCGATTCGGCGGATGAAATGATGCCGACCGTGCTCAACTATCTGGGCCTGAATGCCAACAGCACCAATCCGAAGGACTACGAAAAAGCCACCGACAAATTGCTCGCGGTGCGTCCTTATGTGACCTACTTCCATTCCTCGAAATACATCGGCGATCTGGCCAACGGCGACATCTGCGTGGCCATCGGTTTCTCCGGCGATATCTTCCAGGCGAAGAACCGCGCAGCGGAAGCCAAGAAAGGCGTGAACATCGCCTACGCGGTGCCAAAAGAGGGCGGCGCGTTGTGGTTCGACATGCTTGCGATTCCGAAGGACTCGTCCAACGTCAAAGAAGCCCACGCCTTCATCAACTATCTGCTGAAACCTGAGGTGATCGCCCAGGTCAGTGATTACGTCGGTTATGCCAACCCCAATCCGGGTTCGGACAAGCTGATGGAACAATCCATCCGTACCGATGCGTCGGTGTATCCACCGCAGGCCGTTATCGACAAGGCCTACGTATCGACCGAGTTGCCACCGAACATTCAGCGCCTGATGACCCGCAGCTGGACCAAGGTCAAGTCGGGGATGTAAGGCACACACTATCCTGGGTTCGCCTTGCGGGGCGAACTGCACTGTTTTTTTCTGGGAGTTTCGTAAATGGCAGTTGCCTCCGGCGCCTATAAGAAAGCCCTCGAGGGCGACCAGACACCGAAACAGGTGTTGGTCAAAATCGACCGGGTCACGAAGAAATTCGACGAGACGATTGCCGTGGACGATGTGTCCCTGGAAATCAAAAAGGGCGAGATCTTCGCCCTGCTCGGCGGTTCGGGATCGGGCAAATCCACTCTGCTGCGGATGCTGGCAGGGTTCGAACGGCCCACGGAGGGGCGCATTTTCCTCGACGGCGTCGACATCACCGACATGCCGCCGTACGAACGTCCGATCAACATGATGTTCCAGTCGTACGCCTTGTTCCCGCACATGACCGTGGCGCAGAACATCGCCTTCGGCCTCAAGCAGGACAAGATCCCGGCCGCTGAAGTCGATGCACGCGTGGCCGAGATGCTCAAGCTGGTGCAGATGAGCCAGTACGCCAAACGCAAGCCGCATCAACTGTCTGGCGGTCAGCGTCAGCGCGTGGCGCTGGCGCGTTCGCTGGCCAAGCGGCCGAAGCTGTTGCTGCTCGACGAACCGATGGGCGCACTGGATAAAAAACTGCGTTCGCAGATGCAACTGGAACTGGTCGAGATCATCGAGCGCGTCGGTGTGACTTGCGTGATGGTGACCCACGATCAGGAAGAGGCCATGACCATGGCCGAGCGCATCGCGATCATGCACCTGGGCTGGATCGCCCAGATCGGCAGCCCGATCGACATCTACGAAACCCCGACCAGTCGTCTGGTCTGCGAATTCATCGGCAACGTCAACATCTTCGAAGGCGAAGTGATCGACGACGCTGAGGGCCACGCAACCATCACCTGCAAAGACCTCGACCGGCAGATCTACGTCGGCCACGGCATCAGTACTTCGGTGCAGGACAAGTCGGTCACCTACGCGATCCGTCCGGAGAAGCTGCTGGTCACCGCCGATCAACCGACCTGTGAATACAACTGGTCAAGCGGCAAGGTGCACGACATCGCCTACCTCGGCGGGCACTCGGTGTTCTACGTTGAATTGCCGAGCGGCAAACTGGTGCAGTCCTTCGTGGCCAACGCCGAGCGCCGTGGCGCGCGTCCGACCTGGGGCGATCAGGTTTACGTGTGGTGGGAAGATGACAGCGGCGTGGTACTTCGCTCATGAACATGCGCAAATTCAAACGCCGCATCAACCGAATAATCCCCAATGGCCGGCAGTTGGTCATCGGGGTCCCGTTCATCTGGCTGTTCCTGTTCTTCATGTTGCCGTTCTTCATCGTCCTGAAGATCAGCTTCGCCGAAGCCGACGTGGCGATCCCGCCGTACACCGAGATCTACACGTACGCCGAGCAGAAGCTGCAACTCCTGCTGAACCTGGGCAACTACGCGATGCTGGCGGGCGACGAGTTGTACATCGCCGCTTACCTCGGCTCGCTGAAGATGGCGTTCATCAGCACCGTCCTCTGTCTGGTGATCGGCTACCCGATGGCCTACGCCATCGCCACCGCCCGTAAAGAGCTGCAAACGGTGCTGGTGCTGCTGATCATGATGCCGACCTGGACCGCGATCCTGATCCGCGTGTATGCGTGGATGGGCATTCTCAGCAACAACGGTTTGCTCAACGGTTTCCTGATGAGCATGGGTTTCATCGACGAGCCGCTGCAGATCCTCAACACCAACCTGGCGGTGTACATCGGCGTCGTTTATTCGTACCTGCCGTTCATGATCCTGCCGCTGTACGCCAATCTGGTGAAGCACGACAACAGTCTGCTCGAAGCGGCCTCGGATCTCGGTTCGAGCACCTTCAACAGCTTCTGGAAAATCACTATTCCGCTGTCCAAGAACGGCATTATTGCCGGTTGCATGCTGGTGTTTATCCCGGTGGTGGGTGAGTTCGTGATCCCGGAACTGCTCGGTGGTCCGGAAACCCTGATGATCGGTAAAGTGCTCTGGCAAGAGTTCTTCAACAACCGTGACTGGCCGGTGGCGTCCGCGCTGGCAGTGGTGATGCTGGCGATCCTGATTGTGCCGATCATTCTGTTCAACCGCAGTCAGGCCAAAGAAATGGAGGGCAAAGAATGAAGCGCATCCGTTTCTCCAGCCTGATGCTGGTCATCGGTCTGTTGTTCATCTACCTGCCGATGCTGATCCTGGTGATCTACTCGTTCAACGCCTCGAAACTGGTGACGGTGTGGGGCGGCTGGTCGATCAAGTGGTACGTCGGCCTGCTCGACAACACGCAACTGATGGGCTCGGTGCTGCGCTCGCTGGAAATCGCCTGCTACACCGCGGTTGCCGCGGTGGCGCTGGGGACACTGGCGGCGTTCGTGCTGACGCGCATCACGCGCTTCAAGGGCCGTACGCTGTTCGGCGGTCTGGTGACGGCGCCGCTGGTGATGCCGGAAGTGATCACCGGTCTGTCGCTGTTGCTGCTGTTCGTGGCCATGGCACAGATGATCGGCTGGCCGCAGGAACGTGGCATCGTCACCATCTGGATCGCTCACACCACGTTCTGTGCGGCGTATGTGGCGGTGGTGGTGTCGGCGCGTCTGCGTGAGCTGGACCTGTCGATCGAAGAAGCGGCGATGGACCTCGGTGCTCGGCCGTGGAAGGTGTTCTTCCTGATCACCATCCCGATGATCGCACCATCGCTGGCGGCGGGCGGCATGATGTCGTTCGCGCTGTCGCTGGATGACCTGGTGTTGGCCAGCTTCGTCTCCGGTCCGGGGTCGACGACCCTGCCGATGGAAGTGTTCTCGGCAGTGCGTCTGGGCGTGAAGCCTGAGATCAACGCTGTGGCGAGTCTGATTCTGCTCGCGGTATCGATCGTGACCTTCATGGTCTGGTTCTTCAGCCGCCGTGCCGAAGAAGCGCGCAAGAAAGCCATCCAGCAAGCCATCGAAGAAAGCGCTGCCGATTCGTGGAAGCAGCCGGACGTGCGTCGGGCGCCAAGCCCGGAGGCTGCGTAAGCCAATGGGGTTGATCACAAATCTGTGACCAACCCCAATCCCTGTGGGAGCGAGCTTGCTCGCGAATGCGATCTGTCAGTCAACATCCACGTGACTGACCTACCGCCTTCGCGAGCAAGCTCGCTCTCACATGTTTCGGGTGGCCTTCAGGTCCAGGGAGATTGGCGGATGACCTCAACGAAGTTCATCGGCTTGAACCCCGGCTCCTGATCCTTCAGCACATCGGTCTTCACATTGCCAAACGTGGTCTGCGGACGATGGCGCAAACCATCGGCAAACGCGCAGATAATGCACTCCTTGAAACCTTCCCCACGCGGGTGCGCATGCACCACCGCCTCACGCTGCACGGTGCTGAAGGCTGCGTAATCCATACCCAGCACGTCCATTTCCACACCAGCGGTCACCAGCGCCACGGTTGGACGCAGATGCTTGGGCACGCCCGGCGTGGTGTGCAGGGCAATCGACAGCCAGACCTGTTCGATATCGTCATCGCTGAGCCCGTACGGTTTGAGAAAAGCTGCCGCCGCATTCGCGCCATCCACTTCGAAACGTTCATCAGCGCTGCGATGACCTTCGACCAGACCCAAGTCGTGGAACATCGCGCCGATGTAGAGCAACTCCGGATTGTAGGCCAGTTGCTGACGCTCGCCGCTCAATGCACCGAACAGAAATACCCGACGCGAATGGTGGTAGAGCAGGTCGGACTCGATGTCGCGGATGTACTCGGTGGTGGCCCGGGCGAGGGCGCTGTCGGGGATTTTGATGCCGGCGATGGTGGTGCTCATGGTGCTTTCCTTTCTGAAAGCGCCGTCGTGGCGCTGATGGGGAAAGTCTGTTCCCGACGCTGCAAGCGAACAATCGGCGCATGGCTGCGATCCTTGCCAATCCACCTGCAAATCGTGCCAAGCTAAAAGATCGCAGCCTTCGGCAGCTCCTACATGGGAAAGCGGACACCTGTAGGAGCTGCCGCAGGCTGCGATCTTTTGCTCTTAAAGGGGGAATCCACAGCCATGAGCAAAACCGTCGCCATCGTGGTATTCGCAGGCGTGCAGTCGCTGGACGTCAGCGGCCCCATGGATGTGTTCGCCGAGGCCAATCGCTTCCTGGCGCCCGAGGATCACTATCGGTTCGAAGTGATCGGCGTCGAACACGGCCCGATGGCCTGTTCCAATGGTTTGAACCTGAATGCCCATCGGTATTTCAGCGAAGCACTCGACGCCTATGATCTGCTGCTGGTCGCCGGTGGGCCGCAATTGCCGTTCATGGATTTCGGCGCGGCGTTCGACGGTTGGCTGCGCGGGGCCTGCGCACGGGCGCAGCGCTTCGGTTCAATCTGCAATGGCGCGTTCATGCTCGCGCGCGCGGGGTTGCTGGAGGGGCGCACCGTCACCACGCACTGGAACGACGCCGAGGCGCTGGCGCAGTTGTGCCCGACAACGCAGGTCGAAGCGGATCGCTTGTATGTCGAGGACGGCACGCTCTACACCTCGGCGGGGGTCACGGCGGGGATCGATCTGTCGTTGTATTTGCTGGCGCGTGATCACGGCGCTGAAGTGGCGCTGAGCGTGGCTAAACGCTTGGTGGTGTTCACCCAGCGTTCCGGTGGGCAGTCACAGTTCAGTCCGTTCCTCACGCCGCATGCGGAACCTACGTCGGCGGTGGCGATGGTGCAGTTGTATGTGCTGGCCAATCTGACTGGTGATCTGACGATTGCCGATCTGGCCAATGCGGCGAACATGAGTGCGCGCAATTTCTCGCGGGTGTTTGCCCGGGAAGCCAAAGTCACGCCGGCGGAGTTTGTCGAGCGGGCGCGGGTGGATGCGGCGCGGGTGATGCTGGAAAGTACCGCGGCGCCGTTGAAGACGGTGGCGTATCAGTGCGGGTTTCGCGATGCGCAGCATATGCGCGGGGTGTTTAACCGGCGGTTGGGGGTGACGCCGCAGCAGTTTCGGCTGAATTTTGCGGTGATACTTTGACCCTCACCCCAGCCCTCTCCCAGAGGGAGAGGGGGCCGATTGGGGGATATTGGGGAGATACGCCGACGTGATGTTGCTGTACCGAATCCATAATCGACTCGATCTCTCAGGTCGGTGCATAGCGAAAGACACCTCGGTCAGTCCCCTCTCCCCCCGGGAGAGGGTTAGGGTGAGGGGCTTTTAAGGTGCCCGCGCCGGCAACAGCTTCAACGTACTGCGCGTATTCGCCGTCACTTCTTCGGCATTGAAATGCGCCTGCACATACATCCCGTCGACATACGCCTCAGCCTGATCGTCATAGTGACTGTCGAACGGCACACCACTCTGCCCAACCGGGTTGATCGTCAAACCATGCGCCGGATCAGCAAAGTCCACCAAGCGCCGTGTCGACGGCCCGTAAGTCACTGGCCATGGCGCCGGGCCGATCTTCGCCGACAGATTGTTCGGCACTTCATGACTGCCCGGCGCCGCAAACGGCCCGACATTGAAAATCCGCTCCAGCGGCTTCTGCTGTCCCAGCGGATGCCCGTGAGTCAGCGTGTGCGAAGCGCCCCATTTCCACTCGGCAGAGTTATCGCCGAGGGTCAGCTTCAAGTGCTGCATGCTCGCCTGCCACGCCGCGCGCACGACATCGGCGCGGGTCTCCTTGTTCGGTGTGCTGCGGTTATCCCACCACGGTGAATCGGCATTCGCCGCCAGCTTCGGCAGCGCCGCATCGATCACTCGCGTCGACAGCAGCGTGTCGAAAAAGTCATTGCCCAACTCATCCCGCATTGCCGCATCGGCCAGGTCGTAGAGGAACTGGTTGAACACCGTCGCACTGACCGAGTCCAGCGGATAGTCGCCTGGCCACTGCGCCAGTTGCTCGACCAGTTTCAGTTGCGCCGGATCGCTGACGACTTCACGCAATACCGGCAGCAAAGGAGCGAGCAAGCGCGGGCCGTAGCCGGTGGCGGTGCCCAGTTGCAGTTTCTGGTTGGCCTCATTGGTCCACTTCACGCTCTTGTCGCTGAGCTGACGATTGAGTTGCTGCCCGCGATCGGCAAGGTTGTAGTAACCGGGAATCTCCATACCGGTCGGCGACAGCGGCTGGAAGTTGGCCGAGACGATGTAGCCGCGCGCCGGGTTCTCTTCCTGCGGGTTGGCGCTGAACGGGTAGAAGCCATCCTTGTCGGCCTGATTGCTGCTGCCGTCGAGGATGAATTCCGGCCGCACCCCGGCCGGACGCTTGGGCAGCAATGCCGAGGCCCACCAGGCGATATCACCCTTGGCGTTGGCGTAGACGAGATTCAGCCCCGGCGCCTGCACCTTGGCCGCTGCGGCACGAGCCTTGGCCAACGTGTCGGCGCGGTTGAGCTGGTAAAAGCCTTCGAGGATCGGGTTCGGTGTTTCGAGGAAGGCCCACCACATCGCAATCGGTGTCTTCCCGGCAGCAGATCCCAGCGCATCGTTGACGATCGGCCCGTGGGGCGATTGGCGCAGGGTGAGGGGCACCGGCGACTGCCCCTTCACGTTGATCTGCTGTTGGGTGACGAGCATGTCGGTCCACTGGCCGCGATACCAGACCTGATTCGGGTTATCCGGATTGACCTTCTCGGCGATCAGGTCCAGATCGTCGTTCTGGAACATGGTCAGGCTCCAGCCGAAATCGAGGTTGTGGCCGAGGAACGCGAACGGCACCAGCGCCTGATGATGGCCGTACAGCTCGAAGCCTGGCGCCGACAATTGCGCCTCGTACCACACCGACGGCACCGAGAAGCGAATATGCGGATCACCGGCCAGCAGCGGTTTGCCGCTCTGGCTGCGGCTGCCCGCGATGACCCAGGCGTTGCTGCCTTCGAACTGCGGCAGGCCATTGTCGATCAGTGCCTGTTCGCTGAGGCGGGCGAGGGCGTTGAGGTCTTTCCAGTCGCCAGCGGCCAGGGGTGGAGTCGATTTGCCGTGATCCTTGGCGAGGACGCCTTTTGGCTGCCAGTCGAGGTCGAAGACCTTGAGGTAATCGGCGCCAAGCTGATCGCGCACATAGGTCAGCAGCGGCTCAGTGCGAAATGCGGCGGCAAAGCTGTAGGCCATGTAGCCGGCGACGCTGATGCTGTCTTCTGCCGTGAAAGGTCGTTTGGGGATGCCCAGCACGTCAAACTCGATCGGCGCGGCGTGGCTGTCCTGATATTGGTTGATGCCATCCAGATAGGCTTGCAGGCCCTTCCACGCCGGCGACTGTTTATCGAGACTGGCGACGTAACTGGCAGCGCGCTCACGGATGCGCAGGCTGCGGAACAGTTTGTCGGTGTCGAGCAGCTTCGGCCCGAGCACTTCGGCCAGTTCGCCACGTGCGAGGCGGCGCATGGCTTCCATCTGGAACAGGCGATCCTGGGCATGCACGTAGCCGAGGGCGCGGTAGAGGTCGGTTTCGTTCTCGGCGCGAATGTGCGGTACACCGCGTTCGTCGTAGCGCACGGTCACCGAGCCCTGCAGGTTGCGCAGTTCGACCTGGCCCTGTCGCGTTGGCTGTTTGCTGTAGACGTACCAGCCTGCGCCGGCAAGCAGAACAACGATGAGCAAGCCAAGTTCGGTGAACACGCGCTTCATGGTGACTCCTTGTGCAGGCGGGATTGCCGCCCGTCGGGCTGCAAACAATTAGCACAGACCTTCTGTGCCGTGCAGCGCTGTCCTTGAAAAGTCCGGAATGCCTTACGGCGTTTCCACCGGCCACGGGCAGTAACAACCGACCGCCAGGGTGTGCGTGGCATTGACCGGGCGATCTTCTGTCAGGGCATTCAAAATCGGTTCGATAAAGCTGTTGCTGGAGTTGCAGGTCAGGCCTTCGCTATAAGGGCCGAAGTACGCCAGTTTGCCGCTGCGGTCCCAGATCGCCACGGCCGGACTGGCGGGCACCTGTTCGGAACCGGGCAAAATCGTGATGGTTTTCAGGCTGCTGAGGGTCGCGGGCAACTGGCCGTGGCTGCCAGCCTTCTGCACGGCGAAGAACTCAACGCCCTTGGCGCCGAACTGCTCGACCATCTCGGTCAGGTGCTGTTGATTGCCGACATTGCACGGGCAGGCCGGGTCCCAGAAATGCACCAGGCGGATCTTGCCGGGGCCGGCGAGATTGTCCGGCAGGCGCAGCGGATCACCGGAAAACACTGCCGTGTGTTCGCTGAACGCACGCAGATAACGCCCCTGAAACCAGTCATACGCCGCCCACAGCACCCCGGCGCAAATCAGCGCGAGCAGGCTGGCAAACAGTGCGGTGCGGTAGGGCGAACGCATGGTTTTCGATCCTCGAAAGGTCGGCTAGCTTGCCATGTCTGTCACTACAGATGAATATCGCAGGCCGATAAAGTCTGTTTACCGCTTTGGAATTGCCTTATGTCTGCCACTTTCGACCCCGATCAAATCCGCGCCAGTCTCAAGCCTCTGGCCGAGTGGCAGCCGTTGTCGGACGAGGCGAAGGCGTACCAGCAGTTTTATAAAACCGACTTTCCCCATCGCGACGTCTGGCGTGGCATGGGCCGTTTCGAAGTCGATGGCTATGAAGTGGTCAGCCATTGCTGGTGGCCGGAGAAGGTCAAGGCGACGCTGTTTCTGCTGCATGGTTATTACGATCACACCGGGCTGTATCGGCATGTGATCGAGTGGGCGCTGGATCAGGATTTTGCGGTGATCGCCTGCGACTTGCCGGGCCATGGCTTGTCGAGCGGGCCGCGCGCGAGCATTCGCGATTTTTCTGAATACCAAGACGTCCTCCAGGCCTTGTTCGCCGAGGCACAGTCGATCGCGCTGCCGCAGCCGTGGCATCTGTGCGGGCAGAGCACCGGCGGGGCGATTGTCGTCGATCACCTGCTCAATCATGGCGAAAACAGCCCGGCGCAGGGTCAGGTGATTTTGATGGCGCCGCTGGTGCGGCCACGGGCGTGGGGCTGGTCGCAGCTGAGTTATTACCTGCTCAGGCCTTTCGTCCGGGGTGTCGCGCGACGCTTCAGCGAGAACTCCAACGATCCGGATTTCCTGCCGTTTCTCCAGGCCGATCCGTTGCAGCCGCGACGCTTGCCGACGAAATGGGTGGGGGCGTTGTCGCGTTGGATCATTCGCGTCGAGCACGCGAAAAAAAGTCCGCGACGGCCGCTGATCATTCAGGGGCAGGCGGACATGACCGTCGACTGGCAGCACAATTTGCAGGTATTGAAATGGAAGTTTGATCGACCGCAGATCTTGCTGCTGGCCGAGGCGCGGCATCATCTGGCGAATGAGACGGTGGAGATGCGTGAGGAGTATTTCGAATTTCTGAGCAAGCGGATCAGGGGCAGGAATCTTTAGCGTCTGTGAGGGCCTCTTCGCGAGCAGGCTCGCTCCCACAGGGGCTTGGGGATGTTCACAATTTTGTGTTCGCTGAAGATCCAAATGTGGGAGCGAGCTTGCTCGCGAAGGCGGTTTGTCAGGCAACAAGGATCACTGCCCGACCGCCAACCCTGCGCGAATCGCCGCCAGCGCCGCCTGATAGTAGGCCTTGCCCTCAGCCGACTCGGCAAACGTCGCAAACTCTTCCAGCTCTTCATCCGACAAGTCGCGATAGACGTAAAGCAACGTGTTGTTCATGTCCGCGCCAATCTGATCCATCAAGCGCTGGCGCTGACCATTGAGCATGCCTTGCGCCTGACCGCCACCCAGCAATCCCGGAATCATCGAACTCAAACTGTCCGCCGCCACGCCGGCAATCGCCAGACTCACTTCGGCGCCAGCTTCACGGGCAGGCAAGGCTTGGGCGAGGTGGCCGATGATCAGCAGACGGCTGTCGCTGGCCTGCATCTTCGGCAGACCCTTGGCATTTTTCGCCAATTGATCGCGGCGGGTCGCGAGCAATTCGGCGGCGACGATTTTCTTGCCCAGCGGCGATTGAAAGAAGGTCAGCGCCGGTTTCGGGTCGGCAAGCTTCTGCCGCAGTTGCGCTTCGGCGCGTTGATCGACAGCTTGCGGGGCGAAGCGCTGATTGCTGTTGTTAACCAATGCTTGAAACACCGCCGGCGGCAGGCTGTTCTGATAGCGCTGCTGTGCGGCCGTCAGGGCATCGTTGAAATGCGCACGTTGATCTGGCCAGCCGGCGACCTTGTACAACTGATCGTGGCCGTCCGCCCAGGCGGGCAAAACGCAGAACATCAACAGTGAAAAAAGCAAACGGCGCATAGGGACTCCTGTCAGCAGCGGACTATTCTCCGTGCGGTGCCGGTACTTGTCGAGAATTCGTAGCAAGCCGCCGCGTGGCTCTGTCGGATTTCTTGCCGCCGACATACTATGCGCGCCATGCAAATATCCTCTGAACACCCGCTGCTGTTACGCATTGTCGATGACCTGGCCGACCACGGCTGGTCGCAGCAGAACATTTTCCTGCCCGCCGGTTTGACCCGTGAGCTGGCAGCCGAGTGCCGTAAACGTGAGGCCGAAGGTGAACTGGCGCCGGCGGCGGTTGGCCGTGGGCCGTTTTCAGAGATTCGCGAGGGGATTCGTGGCGACCACATTCAGTGGATCGATCCCGGTCAGGCCGAGGCCAGCGACCGCTATCTGAACCTGATGGAGAGCCTGCGCGAGGCGCTCAACCGTGGCTTGTTTCTTGGTCTTGAGGACTTTGAATGCCATTTCGCGCTGTATCCGCCGGGTGCTTTTTATCGCAAGCACGTCGACCGTTTCCGCGACGATGACAAGCGCATGGTCTCGGTGGTGGTCTACCTCAATGACGCGTGGCTGCCGGAGGATGGCGGTCAGTTGCGCATGTACCTGAACGATGAGCGCGTGCACGACGTGCAGCCTACCGGCGGTTGTCTGGTGGTGTTTCTCTCTGGTGAGGTGCCTCATGAAGTGCTGCCGGCGCACCGCGAGCGCTTGTCGCTGACCGGTTGGTTCCGCCGCCGTGGCAACGAGCCGTTCTGAGATGGACAGGATTCTGGTCAGTCGCTGCCTGTTGGGTCATCGCGTGCGTTATGACGGTGGCGCGAGCGGGCCGTTTGATTTGCTTGAGCAGTGGATCGCTGAAGGGCGGGTGGTGCCGTTGTGTCCGGAGGTTGCGGGTGGTTTGCCAACGCCACGGGCGGCGGCGGAGATTCCGGGCGGGCAGGGTGGTGAAGTGCTCGATGGTGTCGCGGCGGTGATCACCACTGAGGGCGAAGATGTCAGTGCGCAGTTTCTCGATGGCGCGCGGCAGGCGCTGGAACTGGTGCAGAAATATGGCATCCGCGTGGCGGTGCTTAAGGCCAACAGTCCTTCTTGCGGGAATTTGCTGACTTACGACGGGACGTTCAGTGGCGTGAAGGTGAGTGGCGAAGGGGTGACGGCCGCGTTACTCAAACGCCATGGTGTGCAAGTCTTCAGCGAACTTGAACTGCCGCAGGTCGCGCTGGCCCTGGCTGCTTTGGACTGATCCGCAATCGTTGCCCTCACCCCAGCCCTCTCCCGGAGGGAGAGGGGGCCGACCGAGGTGTCTGGCGCTATTCATCGACCTGGAAGACCTTATCGACTATGGATTCGACACAGCCATGACCGATCGATTATAGATTCGACACAGCCATACCGATCGATTATGGATTCGACAAAGCCATGACCAGTCGATTTCGGATTCGGTACATCCATTTCAGGTCGGCGTATCTCTGAAGCATCCCCCATTCAGTCCCCTCTCCCTCTGGGAGAGGGCTAGGGTGAGGGGCTTTTAAGGCTTCAACCACTTCTCGGTCAGCGCTGCCAGGCGCCCGTCGTCCTTGATCCGCTGCATCGCACTCGCAAGGCTGGCCTGAAACGCCGGATTACCCTTCTGGAACGGAATCGCCAAATCCACCGGCTCCGCCGCTTTCGGCTTCTCTTCCGTCAACGCCTGCACCAACACCATCGGCCGTGGCTGCTCATCCTTCTTCGCCAACAACTGCGAATCGACCTTGCCGTAAGGCTCGCTGAAGTCGAAACGATCCTTGAGTTCGGGTGTCAGTGCTATGTGGTTGAGCGCGACGTCGTACTTGCCGCTTTCAACGCCCTGGAGCAGATCAGCCTCATCCGTGACGATGAAGTCGGCGCGCACATCCAGTTCGTTGGCCAGCAGTTGCCCAAGCTCGACCTCGAACCCCGTGAGTGTGTCGCCTTCCTTGAAATTGAAGGGCGGTGTATTAGCCTCAAGGGCTATGCGCAGCTCGCCACGGTCGTTGACGTCATCAATCAGTTCGGCGTGAGCCAAAGGGCTCAAAAGGGGTAGCAGGCAGATCAGGCCAGGCAGAAAACGCATGGTCACTCCTTTGAAATCATTATCGCGACGCTCTGATTCAGGCTCGCTTTGCTATGGTTGTCGAGTGCCTTCGACAACGAATGGTCATGAAGTTGTCATGACCGTGCGGATTTTACGGAAAAACTGGAGAAGAAAATGAAAAGCTTTATGTCACGTGCAGCGTTCGCGGGTGTGCTGATGGGCGTTTCGGTGCTGGCCAGTGCCGCCACACCGGCGCCAAAAGGTGCCGAAGTGTTCATCGTTTCTCCCGAGGACGGGGCCACGGTTTCGCAGACCTTTACCGTCAAGTTCGGTACCAAGGACGTCGCACTGGCACCGGCCGGTGACGTCACCAAGAACACCGGTCACCATCACCTGCTGATCGACGCCAAGGAAATCGTTCCTGCCGGTTCGGTCGTCCCTACCGATGCCAACCATATGCACTTCGGCAAGGCGCAGACCCAAGCTGACATCAAGCTCGCCCCGGGCAAACACACCTTGCAGCTGGAACTTGGCGACAGCGGTCACATGGCATTCGACCCGCCAATCGTCTCGAAGAAAATCACCATCAACGTGGAATAAAAAAGGGAGCCCTTTCGGGGCTCCCTTTTTTATCAGCGGCGAGTTGCAAGCTACGAGCTTCAAGCAAAAGCACAAGCGAACATCACTTGCCGCTTGTAGCTCGCGGCTTGTAGCTGTTCTTAGAAAAGAACCCGGCTACGGATGGTGCCGTTGATGTGCTGCAGCTTCTCTTGCGCCAGATCCGAGTACTCGGCGTCGACGTCGATCACCACGTAGCCAACCTTCTCGTTGGTCTGCAGGAATTGACCGGAGATGTTGATGCCGTTTTCGGCGAAGACCTTGTTGATCTCGCTCATCACACCCGGGATGTTCTCGTGGATGTGCAGCAGGCGGTGCTTGCCAGGGTGAGCCGGCAGGGCCACTTCCGGGAAGTTCACCGACGAAACGGAGGTACCGTTGTCGCTGTACTTGACCAGTTTTTCTGCCACTTCCAGACCGATGTTGGCTTGCGCTTCGGCGGTCGAACCACCGATGTGCGGGGTCAGGATCACGTTGTCGAGGCCACGCAGCGGGCTTTCGAACTCTTCGTCGTTGGAGCGTGGCTCCACCGGGAATACGTCGATGGCCGCGCCGATCAGGTGCTTGTCCTTGATCGCGTCAGCCAGAGCGTCCAGTTCAACCACGGTGCCACGAGCAGCGTTGATCAGGATGCCGCCCTTCTTGATGGCGCGGATTTCCTTCTCGCCGATCATCCACTGGGTCGCAGCGGTTTCCGGAACGTGCAGGGTGACGATGTCGGACATGCCCAGCAGCTCGGTCAGGCTACCGATCTGAGTCGCGTTGCCCAGCGGCAGCTTGGTCACGGTGTCGTAGAAGTACACCTGCATGCCCAGACCTTCAGCCAGAACCGACAGCTGCGTACCGATCGAGCCGTAGCCGACGATGCCGAGTTTCTTGCCACGGATCTCGAAGGAGTTGGCTGCGGATTTGATCCAGCCGCCACGGTGGCAGGAAGCGTTTTTCTCCGGGATGCCGCGCAGCAGCAGGATCGCTTCGGCCAGTACCAGCTCGGCAACGGAGCGGGTGTTGGAGTACGGCGCGTTGAACACGGCAATACCGCGCTCACGGGCAGCACTCAGGTCAACCTGGTTGGTGCCGATGCAGAAACAGCCGACCGCAACCAGCTTCTTCGCGTGATCGAAGATCTCTTCGGTCAGTTGGGTGCGCGAACGAATGCCGATGAAGTGAGCGTCAGCGATCTTTTCCTTGAGCTGGGCTTCCGGCAAGGAACCTGTCAGGTATTCGATGCTGGTGTAGCCCGCCGCCTTGAGGACGTCGACAGCCGATTGGTGGACGCCTTCGAGAAGAAGGAACTTGATCTTGCTCTTATCGAGAGAAGTCTTGCTCATCTGCGTAAACCTGTATCCCGGAGAAAAATGGCAGGAAATGGTCAACAGACGCTGACCCGGACGACAAGAATGTCGTCTCCGCGGATCTGGCCTTGGGCACTGTCCTGCGGGGTCGATATGCTAGCATAGCCTCCCCGCTAAACACTCATTCCTGCGACGTGAAGCGTTCTCAGGATGACCATGAATTGTTCGAGAGTTCTGTCGATGACCAATCCTGCCCTGATTGATGAACTGAAGACCCTGGTCGAGCCTGGCAAGGTCCTGACCGACGCCGACTCCCTGAATGCGTACGGCAAGGATTGGACCAAGCACTTCGCCCCGGCGCCAAGCGCCATCGTGTTTCCCAAGACTATTGAGCAGGTGCAGGCCGTGGTTCGTTGGGCCAACGCGCACAAGGTGGCGCTGGTTCCATCGGGCGGGCGTACCGGGCTTTCTGCGGCTGCGGTTGCGGCCAACGGCGAAGTGGTCGTGTCGTTCGACTACATGAATCAGATTCTCGACGTGAACCTCACCGACCGTACCGCCGTTTGTCAGCCGGGCGTGGTCACTGAGCATTTGCAGAACGTCGCTGAAGAAAAGGGCCTGTACTACCCGGTCGACTTCGCCTCGGCAGGTTCCAGCCAGATTGGCGGCAACATCGGCACCAATGCCGGCGGGATCAAGGTTATTCGCTACGGCATGACCCGCAACTGGGTGGCCGGCATGAAAGTCGTCACCGGCAAGGGCGATGTGCTGGAGCTGAACAAAGACCTGATCAAGAACGCCACCGGTTACGACCTGCGCCAGTTGTTCATCGGCGCTGAAGGCACGCTTGGTTTCGTGGTCGAAGCGACCATGCGTCTGGATCGCGCGCCGAAAAACCTCACCGCGATGGTCCTCGGCACCGCCGATTTCGATTCGATCATGCCGGTGCTGCACGCCTTCCAGGGCAAGCTCGACCTGACCGCGTTCGAATTCTTCTCCGACAAGGCTCTGGCCAAAGTCATGGGCCGTGGCGACGTACCGGCGCCGTTCGAGACCGATTGCCCGTTCTATGCGTTGCTGGAATTCGAAGCGACCACCGAAGAGGTGGCCAACAGCGCCCTGGAAACGTTCGAGCATTGCGTCGAGCAGGGTTGGGTGCTGGACGGCGTGATGAGCCAGAGCGAAACCCAACTGCAGAACCTGTGGAAACTGCGCGAGTACATCTCCGAGACCATCTCGCACTGGACGCCGTACAAGAACGACATTTCGGTCACCGTGTCGAAAGTGCCGGCGTTTCTGAAGGAAATCGACGCGATCGTCGGTGAACACTATCCGGACTTCGAAATCGTCTGGTTCGGCCACATCGGCGACGGCAACCTGCACTTGAACATCCTCAAGCCGGATAACCTGAGCAAGGATGAGTTCTTCGCCAAGTGCGCGACCGTCAACAAGTGGGTGTTTGAAACCGTCGAGAAGTACAACGGTTCGATCTCCGCCGAGCACGGCGTGGGCATGACCAAGCGCGATTACTTGACCTACAGCCGCTCGCCGGTTGAGATCGAGTACATGAAAGCGGTCAAAGCGGTGTTCGACCCGAACGGCATCATGAACCCGGGCAAGATCTTCGCGGTTTGATCGGCAATCTTTGATGAATCAATGAAGGCAGGAGTCGGTAAATGAGCTATCAGCACCAGTACGTCGACGGCACGCGCATCCACTTCCCGATCGGGAAAGTCGTGTGCATTGGCCGTAATTACGCCGAACACGCCAAGGAACTGGACAACCCGGTGCCTACCGAGCCGTTGCTGTTCATCAAGCCGGGCAGTTGCGTGGTCGAGCTGGAAGGCGGTTTCGCCATTCCGACCGAACGCGGTTCGGTGCACTACGAAGCCGAAATTGCCGTGTTGATCGGCAAGCCGTTGTCGACCAAGCCAAGCCGTGAAGAAGTGCTCGACGCCATTTCCGGTTTCGCCCCCGCGCTTGATCTGACCCTGCGTGACAAGCAGGCCGAGCTGAAAGCCAAGGGGCTGCCGTGGGAAATCGCCAAGTCGTTCGACGGCGCGGCGGTGCTTGCACCGTTCGTGGTCGGCAGCACTTTTGCTGACCTGACCGACATCGGTATCCGCCTGACCATCAACGGCGAAGTGCGTCAGGACGGCAACAGCAGCGCGATGCTCAACCCGATCGTGCCGATGATCCAGCACATGGCTGGTTGCTTCTCGCTGCAGGCCGGTGACGTGATCCTCACCGGCACGCCGGTGGGCGTTGGCCCGCTGAACGTGGGCGACGACATCGTCCTCGAACTGGTCGGTGCGAGCAGCTTCACCAGCAGCGTGCGCTAACCGCCACGCCGCAAATCCCCTGTGGGAGCGAGCCTGCTCGCGAAGGCGCCAGGTCAGTCGACATCATCGTTGCCTGACACTCCGTCTTCGCGAGCAAGCTCGCTCCCACATTGTTTTGTGGTGCCCTGGAGATCGCTGACAACACACGACAATCCCGCCATTTGCCGTTTTTTTCACATCCTGTACGGATAATTCCTCTCATTCTGGCGTCTGAGCCGGCCTCTTTGTGCTATTACCCTTAGCCTGAATTTTCGGAACGCGTCCCTCGATGTCATCTCAAACTCAGCTCAAACCCACTCGCCGTTCACGTTTCGCCCTGCGCTGGTATGTCTGGCTTTTGCTGGTCCTTGCCGCCGCTTATGCCGTGGCGTTTGCCATGCATTGGGATGATCGCGGTGTGCTTTGGCTGCAAGAGCGGTTCGAAAGCCAGGCCGAGCAGAAAGAAAGCATCTGGCTGCCGGACTATCGCGTGGTGATCGATGCCAAGCCGCTCAAGGGGATGGAGAAGGACGAGGCTTCGGATCTGGCGTACAACCCGCAGACCAAAACGCTGTTCTCGGTGATGGGCAAGAACCCGTTTCTCGCTGAACTGACTTTACAGGGCGATGTACTGCGCAAGATGCCGCTGGTGGGCTGGAGCAATCCGGAAGGCCTGACGATGATGGAAAACGGCCTGATGGCCATCGTCGACGAGCGCCAGCACATGCTGTCGATCGTCAGGGTCGACGCTGATACTCGCGAATTGAACATCGCCGATTTCCCGAAATACGATCTCGGCCCGTCGAAAGACCAGAACAAAGCGTTCGAAGCCATCACTTGGGACGCTCGCAATCAGCAACTGTTGCTGGGCGAGGAGCGGCCACCAGCGCTGTTCACCTGGAAAAGCGATGGCAGCCAGACCCTCAAGGGCGACAAGCAGAAACTCGTCAGTGATGAACTGGATATTCGCAACCTCTCGGCCTTGGCGATTGACCCGCGCACCCAGCACACACTGGTGCTGTCTGCCGATTCACACCTGCTGTTGGAGCTGGACGAGAAGGGCGAACAGGTCAGCTTCATGACCCTGCTTGGCGGCTTCAACGGATTGAAAAACACCATCCCGCGCGCCGAAGGCGTGACCATGGACGAGGCGGGCACGCTGTATATGGTCAGCGAGCCGAACCTGTTCTACCGCTTCGAGAAACAGAAATAGCAGCCTTTACCGATTCCAATGTAGGAGCTGCCGAAGGCTGCGATCTCTTGATCTTATGAACAGCAAGATCAAAAGATCGCAGCCTGCGGCAGCTCCTACACGGGTTGGCTTGTGGTTTGAGGCAAGTGGCCATTAAGCTTCAGTTCAGACGAGCGTGATATTTCATCCGCCTGTCTTGATCCCGAGCCTACCCGAATGCGTCGACTTGCCCGCCCCAAACCTCTGATTATCGTCCTGACGGTGATTGCCCTGATCGCGTTGATTGCGATCGGTCAATACATGCGCCTGTTCGAGCGTGCCTGGTTCAACCTGCACACCCTGTGGCAACCGCAGAGTAGCGAGTCGATTGGGCTGGATCAGTATCGCGTCGAGATTGAAGCGCGGGTGATTGACGGGCTGGACGACGATGTTTCGGCGCTGACCTTCGATCCGGTGCGCAAAAGCCTGTTCACCGTGACCAACAAGAATTCCGAACTGGTCGAACTGTCGCTCGAAGGCAAGATCCTGCGGCGCATTGCCCTGATTGGTTTTGGCGATCCCGAAGCGGTCGAGTACATCAGCGCCGACACCTACGTGATCACTGACGAGCGTCAGCAGCGGCTGATCAAGATTCACCTGGAAGCAGACACCACCTTCCTCGACGCGGCGGACGCCGAGCAGATGACCCTTGGCGTACATATGGCCAGCAACAAAGGTTTTGAAGGTCTGGCGTATGACTCCGTGGGCAAGCGCCTGTTTGTCGCGAAAGAACGCAACCCGATGCTGATCTACGAAGTGCACGGCTTTCCGCACTTCAATCCGGAGAAGTCCTACGCGGTGCATGTAATCAACGATCCCAAGCGTGACGCCGGGATGTTTGTGCGCGATCTGTCGAGTTTGCAGTACGACGAGCGCAGCGGGCATTTATTGGCGCTGTCCGATGAGTCGCGGCTGATTCTGGAGCTGGATGTCGGCGGGCGACCGTTGAGCACCATGTCCATCAGTGGCGGGCGGCAGGGTTTGAAGAAGACCGTGCCGCAGGCGGAAGGCATTGCGATGGATGATGACGGGACGTTGTATCTGGTCAGTGAGCCGAACCTGTTTTACGTCTTCAAAAAAACAACACAGCCCTAACTCACACCACAAAACACTGTGGGAGCGAGCTTGCTCGCGAAGGTGTCGTGTCAGCCAATGAAGATGTTGGCTGAACTGGCGCTTTCGCGAGAAAGCTCGCTCCCACAGGTTTATTCGTCTGCCCATAAAGTGTGGGCAGCGTTGGCTTACTCAGCCTTGAGGGTTTTCACGCCTTCGCTAGTACCCAGCAGCAACAGATCCGCCGGACGCGCCGCGAACAGGCCGTTGGTGACCACGCCAACAATCGCATTGATCTGCGCTTCCAGCTCCACCGGGTTGGTGATCTGCAGGTTGAACACATCGAGAATGATGTTGCCGTTGTCGGTCAAAACGCCTTCGCGGTACACCGGGTCGCCGCCCAGTTTCACCAGTTGGCGGGCGACGTGGCTGCGCGCCATCGGGATCACTTCGACTGGCAGCGGGAACTCGCCCAGCACTGGCACCAGTTTGCTGGCGTCGGCGATGCAGATGAAGGTCTTGGCCACGGCCGCGACGATCTTCTCGCGGGTCAGTGCGGCGCCGCCGCCCTTGATCAGGTTCAGGTGCGCGTCGCTTTCGTCGGCGCCATCGACGTAGAACTCCAGGTCACTGACGGTGTTCAGCTCATACACCGGAATCCCGTGGCCCTTGAGGCGCGCGGCGGTGGCTTCGGAGCTGGCGACGGCGCCATCGAACGCACCCTTGTGCTGGGCCAGGGCGTCGATAAAGCAGTTGGCGGTGGAGCCGGTGCCGACCCCGACAATGCTCTTGTCGTCGAGTTTCGGAAGGATGAAGTCGACGGCGGCCTGAGCCACTGCCTGTTTGAGTTGATCCTGGGTCATGCGGGCTCCGGAAGCGGGCAAGGTGAGAACGGAAAGGCCGGCATTATAGCCGCAAGCGCGGCTAAAACCTCTGGATTCGTGTGGTCGTGCGGGCAAAAGCCGGGTTAGACTCCTCGGTCCCGCTCAACCGCTCAGTGATGCTTTCCGATGCTCGAACAGTACGTCAAAAAGATCCTCACCTCGCGCGTTTATGACGTTGCCGTAGAAACCCCGCTGCAGAACGCTCGCCAGCTCTCCGAGCGGCTGGGTAATGACATTTGGCTCAAGCGTGAAGACTTGCAGCCGGTGTTCTCGTTCAAGATTCGTGGCGCCTACAACAAGCTGACGCAACTGAGCGATGAAGAGCGCGCCCGTGGCGTGGTTACTGCGTCGGCGGGCAATCATGCGCAGGGCCTGGCTCTGGCGGCGAAAGTGCTGGGCGTCAAAGCCACCATCGTCATGCCCAAGACCACTCCGGAAATCAAAGTCGAAGGTGTACGTTCGCGCGGCGGCAAAGTGGTGCTGCACGGGGATTCGTTCCCGGAAGCCTTGGCCTACTCGCTGAAACTGGTTGATGAAAAAGGCTACGTCTACATCCACCCGTACGACGATCCGCACACCATTGCCGGGCAGGGCACCGTGGCCATGGAAATTCTGCGCCAGCACCCGCAGCCGCTGGACGCGATTTTCGTTCCGGTTGGCGGTGGTGGTCTGATCGCCGGCATCGCTGCGTACGTGAAATACCTGCGCCCGGACATCAAAGTCATCGGCGTCGAGCCGGACGATTCCAACTGCTTGCAAGCGGCGATGGCCGCCGGTGAGCGCGTGGTGCTGCCGACTGTGGGCATCTTCGCTGACGGCGTGGCGGTGGCGCAGATCGGCCAGCATACCTTCGATATCTGCAAAGACTATGTCGATGAAGTGATCACCGTCAGCACCGACGAGATCTGCGCCGCTATCAAGGATATCTACGACGATACCCGCTCGATCACCGAGCCTGCCGGCGCGTTGGGCGTGGCCGGGATCAAGAAATACGTCGAACAGCGCGGCGTCAGCGGCCAGACTTTTGTCGCGATCGATTCCGGCGCCAACGTCAACTTCGACCGCTTGCGCCACGTCGCTGAACGCGCCGAACTGGGTGAGGGTCGTGAAGCGATCATCGCCGTGACCATCCCCGAGAAGGCCGGCAGCTTCAAGGCGTTCTGCGAAGCGATCGGCAAGCGCCAGATCACCGAATTCAACTATCGCTATAACACCGGCAGCGAAGCGCACATCTTCGTTGGCGTGCAGACCCATCCGGAAAACGACCCGCGCAGTGCATTGCTGGCGAGCCTGACCGAGCAAGGTTTCCCGGTCACCGATCTGACCGACAACGAACTGGCCAAACTGCACATCCGCCACATGGTCGGCGGCCGCGCGGCGCAGGTGGTCGATGAAGTGGTGTTCCGTTTCGAGTTCCCGGAGCGTCCGGGGGCGCTGTTCAACTTCCTTAATAAGCTCGGTGGGCGCTGGAACATTTCGATGTTCCATTACCGCAACCACGGCGCCGCCGATGGCCGCGTGGTCGCCGGCCTGCAAGTGCCGCACGACGAGCGTCATCTGGTGCCGGCGGCGCTTGCGGAAATCGGTTACCCGTACTGGGATGAAAGCGAAAACCCGGCCTATCAGCTGTTTCTTGGCTGAACGGCTACGCTGATGGGCATGGCCCAAGGAAGAGAAATACATGGAAACCCTGACCACCCTGAAAGTCCTTCACGTCGCGGCGACCGTGGTCATACTCGCGAGCGGGCTGGGGCTCGCCGCTCTGACCTGGCGTAATCGCAGCGAAGGGCCGGCCAGCACGATGCAGCGTCCCTGGCTGTTTATCTGGTGTTTGATGCTGATCGGTATGCTCAGCATGCCTTTCACCGGCTGGTGGTTGGTGCACCTGATCGGCTGGCCACTGGGGCAGTTGTGGATTCTGGGTTCCAGCGTGATCTATGCCGTGGCCACGTTGAGTGCAGTGTGGTTGTTGGTGCGGCTTAATCGGCTGTGGACTAGCGGGGTTGGTAACTGGAAATTCACGTTGGCGCTGGCGATTGTCAGCGGCATCGGATTTCTCGCCATTGCCGGGTTGATGGGTGCCAAACCTGTTTAAGGCTTGAGACCGAGTCGACCTCATTCGCGAGCAAGCTCGCTCCCACATTGGATCTGTGTCATTCACAAATACCCTGTGGGAGCGAGCTTGCTCGCGAAGGCGTAATCAGCCGCGCAAAGAAATCACCGGCCAGCCACGCTTCTCGGCTTCAGCCCGCAGATTCGGATCCGGATCCACAGCAACGGGATTCGCCACCTGCTCCAGCAACGGCAAGTCATTCATCGAATCGCTATAGAAATAGCTGTCGTCCAGCGAATACCCGGTCTCTTCCAGCCAACGGTTCAGGCGCGTCACCTTGCCTTCACGAAAGCACGGAATGTCGGTGCTGCGTCCGCTGTAACGGCCATCAACCATTTCGCATTCAGTGGCGATCAGGGTTTCAACACCGAGGCGCACAGCAATCGGCGCAGTAACGAAGCGGTTGGTCGCGGTGATGATCACCAGTTTGTCGCCGGCGTCGCGGTGCTTTTTCAGCAGTTCCAGCGCCTTGGGCAACACGATCGGCTCGATGCAGTCGCGCATGTAATCGCTGTGCCATTGCTCGAGCACGGCCATTTCGGTGCGGCCGAGGATCTCCAGGCAGAAGTTCAGGTACGCGGCGTTATCCAGTTTGCCGGCCAGGTAATCCTGATAGAACTCGTCGTTGCGCGCTTTGTACGCAATCGGGTCGAGGAAGCCGCGTTCACACAGATAGTCGCCCCAGGCGTGATCGCTGTCGCCGCCCAGAAGGGTGTTGTCCAAATCGAAGAGTGCCAGGCGCATTGCAGTTACCCGCTGATAAGTCTGTAAAAAGGCGACAAGAATACGGTCTTTTCACAAGAGTGCACATAAGGTAGGAAGCTTCGTTGCCGCCTTATCAACCTTTGTGGAACAATGCGGCGACATGCGTTTGCGAGGTTGTTGCCGTGATCGACCCCGATGGTTTCCGCCCCAATGTCGGGATCATTCTGACGAATGACGCCGGCCAGGTGCTATGGGCTCGCCGTATCAATCAAGATGCCTGGCAGTTTCCGCAAGGGGGAATCAACCCTGAAGAGACGCCGGAAGACGCCTTGTACCGCGAGCTGAACGAAGAAGTTGGCCTGGAACGTGAAGATGTTGAAATACTGGCCTGTACTCGGGGCTGGTTGCGCTATCGTTTGCCGCAACGTCTGGTGCGTACGCACAGCCAACCGCTGTGCATCGGCCAGAAACAGAAATGGTTTCTCCTGCGCCTGATCTCCAACGAGCAGCGGGTGCGGATGGATTTGACCGGTAAACCGGAGTTCGATGGCTGGCGCTGGGTCAGCTATTGGTATCCGTTGGGCCAGGTGGTGACATTCAAGCGCGAGGTGTATCGCCGCGCCCTCAAAGAGCTTGCCCCGCGCCTTTTAGCGCGCGACTGACGACGGAGTTCGACCCCGAGCCATGCTCAATACGCTGCGCAAGATCGTCCAGGAAGTTAACTCCGCCAAGGATCTCAAGGCGGCGTTGGGGATTATTGTGTTGCGCGTCAAAGAGGCCATGGGCAGCCAGGTCTGCTCGGTCTACCTGCTTGATCCCGAGACCAACCGTTTCGTCCTGATGGCCACCGAGGGCTTGAACAAGCGCTCGATCGGCAAGGTCAGCATGGCACCCAACGAAGGTCTGGTCGGTCTGGTCGGCACGCGTGAAGAACCCCTGAACCTCGAAAACGCCTCGGTTCACCCGCGCTACCGTTACTTCGCCGAAACCGGTGAAGAGCGTTATGCCTCGTTCCTCGGTGCACCGATCATTCACCACCGCCGCGTCGTCGGCGTGTTGGTCATCCAGCAAAAAGAACGCCGTCAGTTCGACGAAGGTGAAGAAGCCTTCCTCGTGACCATGAGTGCGCAGCTCGCCGGGGTTATCGCCCACGCCGAGGCCACCGGTTCGATCCGTGGTCTGGGCCGTCAGGGCAAGGGTATTCAGGAAGCCAAGTTTGTCGGCGTGCCGGGTTCGCCGGGTGCGGCGGTCGGTACCGCGGTGGTCATGCTGCCGCCGGCCGATCTCGACGTGGTGCCAGACAAGACCATCACTGACATCAACGCCGAGCTGGCGCTGTTCAAGACCGCCATCGAAGGCGTGCGCGCCGACATGCGCGCTTTGTCCGCCAAGCTTGCGACGCAGTTGCGCCCGGAAGAGCGCGCGCTGTTCGACGTTTACCTGATGATGCTCGACGATGCCTCGCTGGGCAGCGAAATCACCACCGTGATCAAGACCGGCCAGTGGGCCCAGGGCGCTCTGCGTCAGGTGGTCACGGAACACGTCAACCGTTTCGAATTGATGGACGACGCCTACCTGCGTGAGCGTGCCTCGGACGTCAAAGACCTCGGCCGCCGCCTGCTCGCCTATTTGCAGGAAGAGCGTCAGCAGAACCTGGTCTACCCGGAAAAAACCATTCTGGTCAGCGAAGAACTGACGCCGGCGATGCTCGGCGAGGTGCCGGAAGGCACGCTGGTCGGTCTGGTTTCGGTACTCGGTTCGGGTAACTCCCACGTCGCGATCCTGGCCCGCGCCATGGGCATTCCGACGGTCATGGGTCTGGTCGACCTGCCGTATGCCAAGGTCGACGGCATCGAAATGATCGTCGACGGCACACGCGGCGAGGTCTACACCAACCCGAGCGAAGTGCTGCGCAAGCAGTTCGCCGAGGTCGTCGAAGAAGAGAAACAACTGGCGCTGGGCCTCGACACCCTGCGCGACCTGCCGTGCGTGACCCTCGATGGCCACCGCATGCCGCTGTGGGTCAACACCGGACTGCTTGCCGATGTGGCGCGGGCGCAGAAGCGTGGCGCCGAAGGTGTCGGCCTGTACCGCACCGAAGTGCCGTTCATGATCAACCAGCGCTTCCCGAGCGAGAAGGAACAACTGGCGATCTACCGCGAGCAGCTCGCTGCGTTCCACCCGCAGCCGGTGACCATGCGCAGCCTCGACATCGGTGGTGACAAGTCGCTGTCGTACTTCCCGATCAAGGAAGACAACCCGTTCCTCGGCTGGCGCGGCATTCGCGTCACCCTCGACCACCCGGAAATCTTCCTGGTGCAGACTCGCGCGATGCTCAAGGCCAGCGAAGGCCTGAACAACCTGCGGATTCTGCTGCCGATGATCTCCGGCACCCACGAACTCGAAGAAGCCCTACACCTGATCCACCGGGCCTGGGGCGAAGTGCGCGACGAAGGCACCGACGTGCCGATGCCGCCGATCGGCGTGATGATCGAGATTCCGGCGGCGGTGTATCAGACCAAGGAACTGGCGCGGATGGTCGACTTCCTGTCCGTCGGCTCCAACGACCTGACCCAATACCTGCTGGCGGTCGACCGCAACAACCCGCGTGTGGCCGATCTTTACGATTACCTGCATCCGGCGGTGCTGCAAGCTTTGCAGACCGTGGTGCGCGATGCCCATGCCGAAGGCAAACCGGTGAGTATCTGCGGCGAGATGGCCGGTGATCCGGCGGCGGCGGTGCTGTTGATGGCGATGGGTTTCGACAGTTTGTCGATGAACGCCACCAACTTGCCGAAGGTGAAGTGGATGTTGCGTCAGGTCAATCTGAGCAAGGCCCAGGAGTTGTTGGCCGAGTTGATGACCATCGATAACCCGCAAGTGATCCACAGCTCGCTGCAATTGGCGCTGAAGAACCTTGGGTTGTCGAAGATGCATCCGCCGGCGGTGGTCAAGGCCCTCTGAAGATCAAAAGCCCCTCACCCTAACCCTCTCCCGGAGGGAGAGGGGACTGATCGGGGGATGCTGCAGAGGTACGCCGACCTGAAAGTGCTGTGTTGAATCCATAATCGACCTGCACCGATCTGGTAGTGCCTTGCTAAATCCATAATCAACTCGGTCTTTCAGGTCGGTGTATGGCTCAAGACACCTCGGTCGGCTCCCTCTCCCTCCGGGAGAGGGCTGGGGTGAGGGTAGCTTTTTAAGCTGTTATCTCCACCTCGCCCAAATGCCCGCCATACGGCCCAAAACTCCGCTCGACCATCCGCCGCGACCCATCCGCCTGCACAATCAACACCGTACTCGCCCGTGTCCCATAACTCTGACTGGCAATAAACACACTCGACAACAATGACTCCGTCGCCAGACCCACCCCGGTATCTGGCAATTCAGCTTCCGGCGCGGTCTGGGCATCGCTTAGCAAATCGAGCAAGTGCTGCGGCTGAGGATCCTCCAGCACCGCACTCAACCCAGCCTTGGCCTTCAGCAACTTCGGCCACGGCGTATCCAGCCCCGCATTGGACAACCCGTAGACGCCCGATACCAGCATCACCGGCTCCGACATCCGCGCATTGAAATGCCACAGCTCATGACTATTGCCGAGCAGCAGATTGAACCCGGCATATTCCGCCGCACGCCCGACCACATCGCTCAAATAATCATCAATCGACGAATCGCCAGTCAGAAACCGCGCCACCAGTTCCCCCCGTGACTTGCGCGCTGGCGCCTGCTGCGGATCGCGAATATTGGTCAGCGCAGCAAAGCGTCCATTGGCGCCAATCCCCAGCCAGGTGCCGCCGGCCTCAAGATCACGCCCGGCATGTACGTGCGGCACTTCCGGCCATTGCGCCAGCGGCAGGCTCGGCCGGGCGTAGAACTCGTCACGGTTGGCCGCGACGATCAGTGGCAGGGCATGACCCGGGCGCCAGGCGAAAACAATCAGGCACATAAGGTGGTCCTTGTGTGTTTTTTGTCCACTGTACGCATCCGGCGTCCGTGCATCCATCGCCAGTGGAGCCAAAGGGTGTGCATCCGTTACCATGCCGCTCCGGTTTTGCGGATGCGGTCTGGGGAGACGGTCATGGAATTTCTGCTCTATCTGGCGCTGGGCGCCTGTGCGGGCGTGCTGGCCGGGCTATTCGGGGTTGGCGGTGGGATCATCATTGTCCCGGTGCTGGTGTTCAGTTTCACCTTGCAGGGCTTTGATCAGTCGATTCTCACCCATCTGGCGGTCGGCACGTCGCTGGCGACGATCATCTTCACCTCGGTCAACGCCGTGCGTGAGCATCATCGACGAGGCGCGGTGCGCTGGCCGATCTTCATGTGGATGGCCGTCGGCATTCTGCTCGGTGCAGGTTTCGGTGCGCTGACCGCTGAGGCGATTTCCGGGCCGCACCTGCAAAAGATCATCGGCGTGTTTGCCTTGATCATCTCGGTGCAACTGGCGCTGGACATCAAACCCAAGGCCAGCCGAACGGTGCCGGGTAAACTCGGTCTGACCGTGGCCGGCAGCATCATCGGCTGGGCCTCGGCGATTTTCGGCGTCGGTGGCGGCTCGCTAACCGTGCCGTTCCTGACCTGGCGCAGCGTGCCGATGCAGCAAGCGGTGGCGACCTCGTCGGCCTGCGGGCTGCCGATCGCGCTGGTCAGTGCATTAAGTTTCATGATTCTGGGGTGGCACGATCCGTTGTTGCCGCCGCATAGTCTCGGTTTTGTGTATTTGCCGGCGTTGTTGGGCATCGCCCTGACCAGCATGATCTTCGCCCGCATTGGCGCGCGTTTGGCGCATCGGTTGTCGCCGCGCTTGCTGAAACGGCTGTTCGCCGCTTTGCTGTTCAGCGTGGGTGTGAGCTTCCTGCTTTAATCGCGTCGCAATCCTGGCTTAATCCTGAGGTGGCAGCGTCGCCCGGGAATTTTGGTTTCAACTCTAACGAGGAGTCGCAATGCTGCCTTACCCGCAGATCGACCCGGTGGCCCTGGCCATCGGTCCGCTGAAAATCCACTGGTACGGTCTGATGTACCTGATCGGCATCGGCGGTGCGTGGCTGCTGGCGTCGCGCCGGCTCAACCGTTTCGACCCGACCTGGACCAAGGAGAAACTCTCCGACATGGTCTTCTGGATGTCGATGGGCGTCATCGTCGGCGGACGTCTGGGCTATGTGCTGTTCTACGATCTGAGCGCTTACCTGGCCAACCCGACGCTGATTTTCGAAGTGTGGAAGGGCGGCATGTCGTTCCACGGCGGTTTCATCGGCGTAATGCTGGCTGCGTTGTGGTTCGGCAAGCGCAACGGCAAGTCGTTCTTCCAGTTGATGGACTTTGTCGCGCCGATGGTGCCGATCGGTTTGGGCGCCGGGCGCATAGGTAACTTTATCAACGCCGAATTGTGGGGCAAAGCCACCGACGTACCGTGGGCCATGGTCTTTCCGCCATTCAGCGATCCGGCGCAACTGCCGCGTCACCCGTCGCAGCTGTATCAGTTCGCGCTCGAAGGCGTGGCGCTGTTCCTGATCCTGTGGATTTTCTCGCGCAAACCGCGTCCGACCATGGCCGTTTCCGGCATGTTCGCGCTGTTCTACGGCATCTTCCGTTTCATCGTCGAATTCGTCCGTGTGCCGGATGCGCAGTTGGGCTATCTGGCCTGGAACTGGCTGACCATGGGCCAGGTACTCTGCGTGCCGATGATCGTCGGCGGGCTGTTCCTGATCTGGCTGGCCTATCGTCGCGCACCGGCAGCACCGCTCGCGCCGACGGCTTAAACTACGAACCCCGGCGCGCGACGCCGGGGCTCAAAGGACACAGGTAACTCATGAAGCAATATCTCGAACTGGTCTCGCACGTCATTCAGAACGGCAGCAAACAGGCCAACCGCACCGGCATCAACACCATCAGTTTCCCGGGTGCGATGCTGCGTTTCGATCTGCAGGAAGGTTTTCCGGCGATCACCACGCGCAAAATGGCCTTCAAATCGGCCATCGGCGAGATGTGCGGTTTTCTCCGTGGCGTGAACAATGCCGCTGAATTTCGCGCGCTGGGCTGCAAGGTCTGGGACCAGAACGCCAACGAAAACGCGCAATGGCTGGCCAACCCGTTCCGCCAGGGCGACGACGACCTCGGCGAAATCTACGGCGTGCAATGGCGCAAATGGCCGGCGTACAAGCAGATCCCGCTGAGCAACAGCGCCGCCATCGAACAAACCCTGAGCAACGGCTACAAGCAGATTGCTCAGGGCGAAGAAGACGGCCAGGCCTACGTGGTGCTGTACAAAGCCATCGACCAGGTGCGCCAGTGCGTCGACACGATCATCAACGATCCGGGTAGCCGCCGTATTCTGTTCCACGGCTGGAACGTCGCTCAGCTGGATGAAATGGCCCTGCCGCCGTGCCACCTGCTGTACCAGTTCCACCCGAATGTCGAGACCAAAGAGATTTCTCTGACCCTCTACATCCGCTCCAACGATCTGGGTCTGGGCACGCCGTTCAACCTCACCGAAGGCGCCGCGCTGCTTAGCCTGATCGGTCGCCTGACCGGCTACACGCCGCGCTGGTTCACCTATTTCATCGGTGATGCGCACGTCTACGAGAACCACCTGGACATGCTCAACGAACAGCTCAAGCGCGAGCCGTTCGCCATGCCGAGACTGAAAATCTCCGACCGCGTGCCGGAGTTCGCCAAGACTGGCGTGTATCAGCCGGAATGGCTGGAGCTGGTCGAGCCGAGCGACTTCTCGCTGGAAGGTTACGAGCACCACGCGCCAATGACCGCGCCAATGGCGGTCTGACAAGCAATACGCAATACCCCTGTGTAGGAGCTGCCGAAGGCTGCGATCTTTTGATCTTACTGTTTATAAGATCAAAAGATCGCAGCCTGCGGCAGCTCCTACATTTGGTTTTGTGTTGGACTCAATGGCCGTGGCTGCGGCCTACGTGGGAGTGTTCCACTTCCGTCGCGACAACCCCACCACTCACTTCCAGCCGCTGCAAAATCCCGCATTGATCCGCCCCCGGCCCTTCGCCACAACGTTGGCGCAGGTCGAGCAGTTGCGTCTGCAACGCCAACAAGCCATCGATCCGCGCCTTCACGTGCTGGATGTGCTCGTCGATCAGCGTATTGACGCTTTCACACTGATCCTGCGGGCTGTCACGCATGGCCAGCAGACTGCGGATTTCTTCAAGGGTCATGTCGAGGGTGCGGCAGTTGCGGATGAAGGTCAGGCGTTCGGCGTGGGCCTGGGTGTAGACGCGGTAATTGCCGTCGCTGCGGGCCGGTTCCGGCAGGAGGTTTTCGCGCTCGTAGTAGCGGATGGTTTCCACGGCGCAGTCGGTGAGTTTGGCCAGTTCTCCGATCTTCATGACGGCAATCTCCAAAAGGGTGCTTGACCCTATAGTGGCTACAGGGTCTTTACTTGGCAACAGGCACCTTCATGGACGCGACCAATGAGCGATTCCCAGCACACCCACAAGCCCGGTGACGGCCACGATCACAGTCATAAATTGCAGCCTGTGCATAAGCATTCACATGGCGCCGATTCCTGCTGCGGGTCGAAAGTCGCAGCACCGGCACCGGTTCATGCGCACGAAGATTCCTGCTGCTCGTCGACAGCCGCCGCGCCTGCGTTGGTGCAGTTGAGCGAAAAGACCAGCGCCGATGCGCGGCTGAGCAGTTTCCGCATCGAGGCGATGGACTGCCCGACGGAGCAGACGCTGATCCAGAACAAACTCGGCAAGCTCGCCGGTGTGCAGCAACTGGAATTCAACCTGATCAATCGCGTGCTCGGCGTGACCCACAATCTGCCGGGCACGGAACCGATCACCGAGGCGATCAAATCCCTCGGCATGCACGCCGAACCGCTGGAGGCGGGCGTCGACTCGCCAGCCCCGGCCCCGGTGAAAAAACACTGGTGGCCGCTGGCGCTGTCCGGTGTCGGCGCGCTCGCCGCCGAAGTCATCCACTTCACCAACGCCGCACCGACCTGGGTGGTGGCGATCATCGCGCTGGTGTCGATCCTCAGCGGTGGCCTGACCACCTATAAAAAGGGCTGGATCGCCCTGAAGAACCGCAACCTCAACATCAACGCACTGATGAGCATCGCCGTCACCGGTGCCATCCTCATCGGCCAATGGCCGGAAGCAGCGATGGTGATGTTCCTGTTCACCGTTGCCGAGCTGATCGAAGCGCGCTCGCTGGACCGTGCGCGCAACGCGATCAGCGGCCTGATGCAGATGACGCCGGAACAAGCCACGGTGTTGCAGGCTGACGGCAGCTGGATTGAGCAGGATGTGAAAAGCGTCGAGTTCGGTGCCCGTGTGCGAGTAAAACCCGGCGAGCGCATTGCGCTGGACGGTGAAGTGCTCAGCGGCAGTTCGACCATCGACCAGGCGCCGATCACCGGTGAGAGCCTGCCGGTCGAAAAAACCGTCGGCGACAAAGTCTTCGCCGGCACCATCAACCAGGCCGGTTCGCTGGAATACACGGTGACCGCAGCGGCGAACAACTCGACCCTGGCGCGAATCATTCACGCCGTCGAGCAGGCGCAAGGCGCGCGCGCACCGACCCAGCGCTTCGTCGATCAGTTCTCGAAAATCTACACGCCCGTAGTGTTCGTGTTTGCCTTGGCCGTGGCGATCATTCCGCCGCTGTTCATGGGCGCTGTGTGGTTCGACTGGATCTACCGCGCGCTGGTGTTGCTGGTGGTCGCGTGCCCGTGTGCACTGGTGATTTCCACCCCGGTGACCATCGTCAGCGGCCTCGCGGCGGCGGCGCGCAAAGGCATTCTGGTCAAGGGCGGCGTGTACCTGGAGGGCGGTTTCAAGCTCGATTATCTGGCGCTGGATAAAACCGGGACGATCACTCACGGCAAACCGGTGCAGACCGATTACCTGTCGCTGGACCCAACCGCCGATGCCTCCGCGCCGGCTATCGCTGCTGCGTTGGCGGGGCGCTCGGATCACCCGGTGTCGCTGGCCATCGCCAATGCCGCTGTGGATAAAAACTTCGAAGCGTTGATTGTGGATAACTTCGAAGCGCTGGGCGGGCGTGGCGTCAAAGGCCAGATCAACGGCCAGACCTACCACTTGGGCAACCATCGCTTGGTAGAAGAACTCGGCCTGTGCTCGCCCGCGCTGGAAGAAAAACTCTTCGCACTGGAGAAGCAGGGCAAATCGGTGGTGTTGCTGCTCGACAGCTCCGGCCCGCTGGCGCTGTTCGCCGTGGCTGACACGGTCAAGGAAACCAGCCGCGAAGCGATTCGTCAGTTGCATGAACTCGGGGTGAAAACCCTGATGCTCACCGGTGACAACGTGCACACCGCTCAGGCGATTGCTGCGCAGGTTGGCATCGACGAGGCCCGTGGCGACTTGTTGCCGACCGACAAACTGCAAGCCATCGAGGAGCTTTACGGTAAAGGTCATCGGGTCGGCATGGTCGGCGACGGCATCAACGACGCGCCGGCACTGGCCCGCGCCGAGATCGGTTTCGCCATGGCCGCTGCCGGCACCGATACGGCGATTGAAACCGCCGATGTCGCCCTGATGGACGACGATCTGCGCAAAATCCCGGCGTTCATCAACCTGTCGCGCAATACCGCCAGCATCCTGAAACAGAACATCGCGCTGGCCCTGGTGATCAAAGCTATCTTTCTTGCGGTAACCTTCGCCGGGCTCGCCACCATGTGGATGGCGGTGTTTGCCGACATGGGCGTGAGCCTGCTGGTGGTGTTCAACGGTTTGCGCCTGCTGCGCAAATAGATGAGGAAAGGTTGTGCTGAGTGCCGAGCTGAAAGCGTTTTACATGGTCGCCCGCCTGGGCAGCATCACGCTGGCGGCGAAAAAACTCGGCCTCAGCCAACCGACCGTGACCACGCAGATCCGCAATCTGGAAAGTCAGTACTCGGTGGAGCTGTTCTACCGTGGCGGCCGGCGTCTGAGCGTCAGTGATGAAGGCGCGCGGTTGCTGCCGATGGTCAAGACCCTGCTGCAGCAAGAGGCCGATATCGAGTTCTTCCTGCGCAACAGCGGCCAGGTGCAGGGCACTTTGCGCATCGCCGCGACGGCGCCGTATTACATTCTTGATCTGGTGAAGACCTTTCGCGAGCGTCTGCCGCAAGTGGAAGTGTCGGTGGAAATCGGCAATTCACAGCAGGTGCTCGAGGCGCTGGAGGATTACCGCGTGGACATCGCCGCGTCGTCGCAATTGCTTGATGACGCGCGGTTGATTCGTCGGGTGTTGGGCACTGATCCGCTGGTGCTGGCGGTGCATCGCAATCATCCGCTGGCGACGCAGGAGCATGTGGCGTTGAGTGCGCTGGCCGGGCATACCTTGTTGATGCGCGAAACCGGGTCAACGACGCGGCGGCTGACTGAAGAGTTACTGGCCAGCGCCGGGGTCAGTTTCGGGCCGTTGTTGGAAATTGGTAGTCGTGAGTCGATCCGTGAGGCGGTGTTGCGCAATATTGGCATCAGTATTATTGCGCGGCAGGAAGTGCCGCATGATCCGCAGTTGCGCGTGTTGACCATTGAGAATGCGCCGCAGATTCCTGAATATCTGTATTGCCTGAAAGAGCGCAAGGGCGCGCGGTTGCCGGCGGCGTTTCTCGGCTTGGCCCAGGAAATGTCCCCGGCCTGAGATCTTCAGTGCCTGTGCCGGCCTTTTCGCGAGCAAGCTCGCTCCCACATTGAATTTGCGTTGTGAACACTATCCCCTGTGGGAGCGAGCTTGCTCGCGAAGGCGTCAGCCCAGGCAACACAAAATCTGAACCAAAATCCCTGAATACCACTATCGGCCGTTTTTGCCTCACTGCCACATGACGGACGCATTACAACTCTAGGATTGGCCTCATCTGCTTGATGAGGTCTGTCCATGAATCCTGCCATCGCAACTGCCCTGACCAACCCCGGCGCACCCATGAAAGTGCGCGGCGTGCAGAACGCTTCGGCGCGTTTACTGCGCTGGATAACGTCTCCCTCGACGTCGCCGCCGGTGAACTGGTGTGCCTGCTCGGTCCGTCGGGCTGCGGCAAGACCACGTTGCTGCGCTGCATCGCCGGTCTGGAAAAGCAGGACAGCGGCGAGCTGTACCTCGGTGACCGCGACGTCTCGCACCTCGCACCGCAAGCGCGGGACTACGGGATTCTGTTCCAGTCCTACGCGCTGTTCCCCAATCTGACCGTCGAAGCGAACATTGCCTACGGCCTCGCTGGCAGCGGCCGCGATGAAGTGCGCCGCCGCGTCGGGCAGATGCTCGAACTGGTCGGCCTCACCGGCAGCGAGAAAAAGTACCCCGGCCAGTTGTCCGGCGGCCAGCAGCAGCGCGTTGCTCTAGCTCGGGCCTTGGCGCCGGCACCATCGCTGCTGTTGCTCGACGAACCGATGTCCGCCCTCGACGCCCGCGTCCGCGAGCATCTGTGCACCGAGCTGCGCCAACTGCAGCGCAACCTCGGCATCACCACCCTGATGGTCACGCACAATCAGGACGAAGCCATGCTGATGGCCGACCGTATCGCGGTGATGAACAACGGCCGCGTCGAGCAGTACGCCACGCCGCAGGAAATCTACAACCGCCCGGCCACGCCGTTCGTGGCCGAGTTTGTCGGCCAGGGCAACTGGTTGCCGTTCCAACGCAGCAGCGACACTCACGCGCAGGTCGGCGGGATGAATCTGCGCCTCAGCGACGGCAGCATCCAGCGCGCCTCGGGCCGACTGTTCTGCCGCCCGGAAGCGATCAACGTCAATCCACCGGTGCACGAAGAAAACCTGTTTCCGGCCAAAGTCCGCGAGATCACTTTCCTCGGCAATCGCTGCCGCATGAGCTTCGAGCTCGATCAGTTGCCGGGCCACGCGCTGCTCGCCGAACTCGCCCCGGAAGCCATGCCACGCCTCGGCGCCCAGCAAATCATGGTCGCCTTACCGCCGCGCAGCCTGCAGGTGTTTGCCTGATGAACAGCAACCTCGCGCTGCCGCTACCGCACAAGCAGGTGCGCCAGACTTCGAAAGCCGAGATCGGCGATCGCATTTTTGTCGTCGGCGGCAAAGTCCTTCTGCTGCTGTTGCTCGGCGTCGCGGTGTTGCTGCCGTTGCTGGCGATCTTCTGGCGTGGTTTCAGCAGTGAAGCCGGGCAGGGCGGTGGCTGGGTCGCGGCGAAGGAACTGGTGAGCAGCGAGAATTTCCACTGGCTGCTCGGCAACAGCCTGAAAGTGTCCCTCAGCGTCGCGGCCATCGTTGTACCGCTGGCCTATCTGTTTGCCTACGCGCTGCAACGCACAATGATTCCGGCGAAGGGCATCTGGCGCGGCATCTCCTTACTGCCGCTGATGGCGCCGTCGATGTTGCCGGGCATTGCGCTGGTTTATCTGTTCGGCAACCAGGGCATGTTGCGCGGGTTGCTCTCGGACAATATCTACGGGTTCTGGGGGATTGTGCTGGGTGAGGTGATCTACACCTTTCCCCATGCGCTGATGATTTTGCTCTCGGCATTGTCGCTGGCTGATGCGCGATTGTTCGACGCTGCGTCGAGCATGGGCGCCAGTCCGGCCAAGGCGTTTCGCAGCATCACCTGGCCGGCAACGCGGCAGGCCGTGTTCGCCGCGTTCTGTCTGGTGTTCACCCTGACCATCACCGATTTCGGCGTGCCGGTGGTGGTCGGTGGCGACTATCAAGTGCTGGCGTTGGAGGCCTACAAAGCGGTGGTCGGCCAGCAACAATTCGGTCGCGGCGCGTTGATTGGCATGGTGCTGTTGCTGCCGGCGCTGTTCAGCTTCGGCGTCGATGCCTGGCTGCGTCGGCGTCACGGCGACTCCATGAGCGGGCGGGCGCAGGTGTTCAAACCGGCGCCGTCGAAAGTGCGCGATGGCTGCTATCTGGCGATCGTCTTATTGATCAGTGCCGCGTTGATTCTGGTGTTCGGCATGGCGGTGTTCTCCTCCTTGGTGAAGTTCTGGCCGTACAACCTGTCGCTGTCGCTCAACCATTACCAGTTCAACGAAACCGCTGGCGGTGGCTGGCTGGCCTACAGCAACAGTTTGAAGATGGCCTTGGGCACGGCGTTGATCGGCAGTGTGTTGATCTTCACCGGCGCTTACCTGATGGAGAAAACCCGCACTCAGCGCGGCCTCAACCTGGCGTTGCGCATGCTCAGTTTCGTACCGATGGCGGTGCCGGGGCTGGTGCTTGGTCTGGGTTACGTCTTCTTCTTCAACCTCACCGGTAACCCGCTGCACGTGCTGTACGGGACGATGACGCTGTTGATCGTCTGCACCATTGCGCACTACCTGACCACCGCACAAATGACCGCGACCACCGCGTTGCGCCAGCTCGATGCCGAGTTCGAAGCCGCCGCGCTGTCGCTGAAGGCGCCGCTGTACCGCCACTACCTGCGCGTCACCGTGCCGATCTGTTTGCCGGCGCTGCTCGACATCGTGCGCTACCTGTTCGTCTCGGCGATGACCACCGTTTCCGCTGCGATCTTCCTTTACAGCCCCGACACCATCCTCGCGGCGGTCGCGGTGCTGAACATGGATGACGCCGGCAACGTCGGCGGTGCGGCGGCGATGTCGACCCTGATTCTGTTCACCTCGGCGGGCGTGTCCTTGCTGCTGGCGTGGGCTTCGCGCGGCTTGCTGCGCCGTTCTCAAGCCTGGCGGCAAACCGCGCCCGGTCACTGATTCAACTCACTTACAGGAAAACGATCATGTTCAAGCCTATGGCCCTGGCCGCAGCTGTGCTCGCTACTTTCAGCCTGAATGCCTTCGCGGCAAAAACCGAGTTGACGGTGTACACCGCCCTCGAAGCCGAACAGCTGAAGACCTACAAAGAAGCGTTCGAAAAGGCCAACCCGGACGTCGAGATCAAATGGGTGCGCGATTCCACCGGGATCATCACCGCCAAACTGCTCGCCGAAAAAGCCCGCCCGCAGGCTGACGCCGTTTGGGGCCTGGCCGCTTCGAGCCTGGCGATCCTCGACCAGCAAGGCATGCTGCAAAGCTACGCGCCGAAGGATCTCGGCAAGATCGGCGCGAACTACCGTGACGCTGCCAACCCGCCAGCGTGGGTCGGCATGGATGTGTGGGCCGCGACGATTTGCTTCAATACCGTTGAGGCTGAGAAGCAGGGCCTGACCAAACCCGTGAGCTGGCAGGATCTGACCAAGCCTGAGTACAAAGGCAAGATCGTCATGCCCAACCCGGCGTCGTCCGGCACCGGTTTTCTCGACGTCAGCGCCTGGCTGCAAACCTTTGGCGAGAAGCAGGGCTGGGCCTACATGGACGGTCTGCACCAGAACATCGGCCAGTACGTTCACTCCGGTTCCAAGCCTTGCAAGTTAGCCGCGGCGGGCGAGTTCCCGATCGGGATTTCCTTTGAATACCCAGCGGTACAGCTGAAGCGTCAGGGCGCGCCGCTGGACATCATCTTGCCGAAGGAAGGCCTGGGCTGGGAGATCGAAGCGACTGCCGTGATCAAAGGCACGCCGCATGAAGAGGCAGCGAAGAAACTGGCTGACTTCTCGGCGAGTGCTGAGGCGATGGATCTGTACAAGGAGAACTTCGCCGTGCTCGCGCAACCGGGGATCGCCAAGCCGCAGACAGAATTGCCGGCAGATTATGAGCAGCGTCTGATCAAGAACGACTTTGCCTGGGCCTCGAAGAATCGTGACGAGATCCTGACCGAGTGGCGCAAGCGTTATGACGGCAAGTCCGAGAAAGTTGCGGCCAAGTAAGATCTTTATCGACTGAAAGGGCCTCATCGCTGGCAAGCCAGCTCCCACAGGTTTCAAGGTGTTCCCGCCATCAGTGTTCACCATAAAACCCTGTGGGAGCTGGCTTGCCAGCGATGGCTATCCTTCATTCAGAGCACCTCTAAATGACACAACACAAAGACCTGCTCATCGTCGGCGCCGGTATCCTCGGCCTGTCCCACGCCTACGCCGCCGCCAAACGCGGCCTCAAGGTCGCCGTTTTCGAACGCACCGCCACGCCCCTCGGCGCCTCGGTGCGCAACTTCGGTCAGGCCCTGGTCACCGGCCAACCACCCGGCCCAATGCTCGAACTGGCCAAGGCCAGCCGCGAGATATGGGGCGACTGGGCGCAGCTCGCCGGTTTGCAGATCAAGCGTAACGGCTCGTACCTGTTCGCTCGCACTGAAGTTGAAGAACACTTGCTGGAAGTGTTCTGCAACGGTCGCGCCGTGGAGCACGGTTACAACATCCAGTTGCTGCGCGGCGCGGCCTTGCGCGATCTGTATCACGGCCAGTTCAGCCACCACCGCGCCGCGTTGCACGGCATCGACGATCAACAGCTGTACTCACGTGAAGCAATCCCGGCGCTGATCGATTACCTGCGCCGCGACCTCGGCGTCGAGTTCCACTTCTCCACGCTCGTACGCGACGTCGAGCCGGGGCACCTGCACAGCACCGCCGGCAGTTTTACCGCGAAGCAGATCATCGTCTGCTCCGGCCACGACTATCAGACCCTGCTGGCCGAACCGATCGCCGCGCTCGACCCGCAAATCTGCCGCCTGCAAATGCTCCGCGCCAAACCGCAGATCGATCTCAACCTGCAACACGCCTTGCTCACCGGTTTGAGTTGCGTGCACTACGGCGCCTTCGCCGATCTGCCGGAAGCATCGGCGGTGCAGGCGCAGATCCTGCGTGAACAACCGCACCTGCACGACAACGGCATCCACCTGTTGATCAGCCCGACGCCGTACGGCGAACTGATCATCGGCGACTCGCACCATTACGGCAGCGACCCTTCACCGTTCAACGCCGAGCAAGTCGACAACTGGATGCTCGAACTGGCCGAACAGACATTGGGCTGCAAGGTGCAAGTGGTCGAGCGCTGGCAGGGCGTCTATGGTTCTCGAGGACCCGGGCCGTTTTCGTTGCTGCGCCCGGCAGCGGGGTTGAGTGTGGCGTTGATGCACACCGGCGTCGGCATGAGCGTCGGCCCGGCGTTGGCCGAGCGCAACATTGCGCAGTTGCTGGAGGAAGTTTGATGACAGGTCACGAGCAAGTCGTCGCCCGGGTATTCGGACTGTACGAGCGCTTCGGCACCAGCGATTACATCGGTGAACCGGTGTCGCAGATCGAGCATATGTCTCAGGCGGCCGAACTGGCGATGGCTGAGGGCTTTGACGATGAAGTGGTGTTGGCGGCGTTCTTTCATGACATCGGCCATTTGTGTGCCGAGGGCGCGGAGAATATGGGCGGTTATGGCGTGCTCAGCCATGAACGCCTGGGCGCGGATTACTTGCGTGAAGCTGGTTTCAGCGAGCGTATGGCGCGGCTGGTGGAGTATCACGTACAGGCCAAACGGTATTTGACGTTGCGTGAGCCGGGGTATTTTGATCGGTTGAGTGAGGCGAGTCGGCGGACGCTTGAGTATCAGGGCGGGGTGATGACCGAGGCGGAGGCGGATGTGTTTGAGCGAGATCCGTTATGCGCGGTCAGCCTGCGGATGCGCCAGTGGGATGAGTTGGCCAAGGAGAGGGCGGTGCCGGTGATGGATCTGGCGGTGCTCAAGCGCAAGGCTGAGGTTTTGTTGTTGGCTGAGTGATTGTCGCCCTCACCCCAGCCCTCTCCCGGAGGGAGAGGGAGCTGACCGTGTTGTTTTGGGGCCATACATCGACCTGAGATATCCAGCCGAACTCATGTTTGAAAAGCATGAAGATCTGCTCCCTTCCCCCTCTACCCCTTGGGGGAGAGGGCTGGGGTGAGGGGGTAGCGATCTAAAGCTCAAGCACCCGATCAACCAACCCCTCAATCTGCTCCTGCCGCTCAGCCTGATTCAACTTCGCCTGCGGATTCAGCGACGACCACTGCGGATGCGCCCGCGCCTTGTTCAGCGCTTCCGGCAACTTGCCCTCACGCCAGGTTTTATCCTGCGGGGTCGCCACCTGAACCGCATCCATCGCCGCGTGCCCACGCTGATCCAGCGCCAACACCAGTTGCCGCTGACGCAACGCCAACAACCGCAACACACCATCATCCACCGTCAGCTCACGCTGCCCTTTGATCTTGCCGAGCAAGCGACTGCCATAACTGCGCGCCGTCTGCAGCGCACCCCCGGCAATCGCCCCCGCCAACGCCGCCGCGCCGAGGGTGATCCCGCCAACCAGCAAGTCCACACCAGCCCCCGCCGCCGCACCGGCAGCAATACCGCTGCCCACGCGTACGCCGAGTTGCTTCAAGGTTTCCGGGTTGAACAAGTCATCACCCCAACGTCCATCCAGCAACGGCAAATCACTCGCCGCCGCATCCTGCGGGCGAAACGCATACAGCTTGAGCAGCGCCTCGACGCATTTCTGCTCGCGCTGGCGCACGGCTTTGCGCAGTTCACTGATGGCTTGTTGTTCCTGCTCGGCTTCGCTGACCACACTGCGCCGACAAGCCGCACAGTCGATCAACAATTCAGCAATCAATCGCGCCGCACTTTGCTGCCGCGCCAGGCGCTGAGCCTGTTGATCAGCAATCAACCGTTCCAATTGCGGACGGGCATTTTCCAGCAGCAGCGCCAGACTTTCATACAGCCGCCGCTCGCCATCCTCGGGCGGCGCCACACTGTCGAAACGCACCAGTGCATGCAGCCCAAGCCGTGCCAACGCTTCACGCCAATCCGGCTCGCGATGGTTGGCACTGCTGACGAAATTCAGCACCGGCAGCAGCGGCTTGCCGCAACTGGCGAGCACTTCCAGTTCGTCGCGGTACTTGGCCAACACCGGTTCGCGCGCATCGATCACATACAACCCGGCGTCGGAGGCGAGCAGTTGCCGCAGCACTTTGGCTTCCTGCTCAAAGCGCTGGCGCGCCTCGCTGCCGTCGAGAAATCGCGCCAGTCGCGCCGGGCCATCAAGGCGTTCGCCGGGACGTTCCAGGCGTTCGAGAAAATCCAGCAGGGCAATGGCGTCTTCCAGCCCCGGCGTGTCGTAGAGGTCGAGCAACGGCTCACCGTCCACTGACAACCGCGCGCCTTCGACATGCCGCGTAGTGCTCGGGCGATGCGAGACTTCGCCGAAACCTACATCGCGTGTCAGCGTGCGCAGCAGCGAGGTTTTGCCGACGTTGGTGTGGCCGACCACCGCGAGTTTCAGCGGCGTTTTGCAGGCATCAGTCATGACCCGTCTCCAGCCAGTTCAACGGCGCGCAATCGGCGAACTTCAAGTCAAGTTGTTGCAGGGCGACGTGCCAGTCGCCGAGACGCTCGGCATCCAGCGCTTCGCCGGGCGGCGCTTGCAGCAACCACACGCGGGTTTCGCCAGCGCTGCGCGCCAGTTCGGCGATCAAGGCGAGGCTGCCGCGATCCGGCGAGCGCCGTGGATCGCAGGCAATCGCCAGACGCGCCGGCGGGAAGCGACTGAGTTGTTCGAGGAGTTTGTGGCGTGATTCGCGACTGTCGAGGATGCCAGCATTGCTGACGTGTTTCGGCAGCGCGGGCGGCCACGGACGTTGTTCGTCGAGTTCGATGGCCACCAGCAACGCACCTTCGCTGGCGAGTTCGCCGACGCTGCTTTCGACGCGATGCAACTGCGCCGGCTCCGGGTCATTGACGCCGAGGCGTTCGCTGGTCGGCATCAGTTGTTCGCGCAATTGTGCGTAGCCGGGCAGGTTCAGCTCCAGACGCAAGCGATCCCGACCACGTTTCCAGCGCCAACGGCAGAACAGCATCAGCAGCAGGCGGGGGAGCACGCCATAGATCAGCACCGCGCCGACCAGCCATATCGCCCACATCTGGCGAACCAGGACGCGGTTGTAATCGGTGTCCAGCGTTACGCGAATCATGTCCACGCTCGGCGCACTCCAGCCCAGCGCATGGGGAATAACCGTCAACGCATCAGTCAGTGCCGCGAAGAAGTCAGCGCCCAGCAGCGTGCTTTCCCAGATGAAGTCATATTGCCGAGTGGCCATCATCAATATCAGCATGCTCAGCGCGCTGAACATGATCAGCAGCCACAGGCCATTGACCAGTGAGCCAATCGCCCAGCGATTGAGTTTGTGGCGTTGCAGCAGGACCAGTAATGCGGGGGGTAATTGCGCGGCTTTGGCGTCCCGGGCAAATTTCTCGCTAAGCCACAGCCACAACCTGCCAAGCGCTGCCGCGTGTTCGCCCGCGAATAGCAGGCCGAATGCCCAACTCAGCAGCAGGATCAGATTGACCCCGAGCAAGGTGCCCAGCGCCCAGAAAATGTTCACCGCTCGTGTACCGTCGCCGAGCGCAGAAAATGCCATGCCTGCGCCAGTGACGCAGGCCAGCAGCACCATCAATAGCAGTGCCAGACGCGCGCCTTGCAGCCAGTGTTTGAGGGCGGCCGTCAGCCCGTCACGTTCGGCCAGCCAGAGCGCCCGGCGCTGAATGCGGCTCGGCAGATCGCCGCCGGCGGTGCGGGCCAGACGATTGGCTTCCAGATCATCCAAGGGGCCTGCGTGTTCTTCGCGCAGGCGCACGGTCTCGGTGAGCCAGAGGTTTTGCAGTGGAGTCAGTTCAGTCACGCAGCGTCCCGTCGCTTAATTGAGCGCTGAGCATAACCGCTGTGGCGCTTATCGGGGTAAGCGTGGCTCTGGTATCCTCGCCGGCATGACTAAATCACTCCCCCTCAGCCTGATCGCAGCCCTCGGTGAAAACCGCGTGATCGGCGTCGACAACAGCATGCCCTGGCACCTGCCGGGGGACTTCAAATACTTCAAGGCCACCACCTTGGGCAAGCCGATCATCATGGGTCGCAAGACCTGGGATTCGCTCGGTCGGCCATTGCCGGGGCGCTTGAATATCGTGGTCAGCCGTCAGGCCGATCTGGTGCTCGAAGGTGCCGAGGTTTATCCATCGCTGGAAGCAGCCGTGGTTCGCGCCGAGGAATGGGCGAAGGAGCAGGGCGTCGATGAGCTGATGCTGATTGGCGGCGCGCAGTTGTACGCGCAAGGGCTGGCGCAGGCGGATCGTCTGTATCTGACTCGCGTGGCGCTGAGCCCGGAAGGGGATGCGTGGTTTCCGGAGTTTGATTTGCACCAGTGGAAGCTGGTGTCGAATGTGCCGAATCCGGCTGAGGGCGATAAACCCGCGTACAGCTTTGAGGTTTGGGAGAAAGCCTAAGAGCATCGCGAGCAGGCTCACTCCTACAGGGGGAACGCATTCCAATTGTAGGAGTGAGCCTGCTCGCGATAGCGGTCTGTCAGGCGCTAATCAAGCCTGAGCAAGCTCCGCATGCTCATCAGCATCCAGCAACTCTTGATCAGTCTGCTGCATCACCTGACTGGTAATCGCGCCAGCAGTGATCGAACCACTCACGTTCAACGCTGTACGCCCCATATCAATCAGCGGCTCAACCGAAATCAGCAACGCCACCAGCGAAACCGGCAAGCCCATCGCCGGCAGCACGATCAGCGCCGCGAAGGTCGCGCCGCCACCAACACCCGCCACGCCCGCCGAACTCAGCGTCACAATCGCCACCAGCGTCGCGATCCACAGCGGATCCAGCGGGTTGATGCCCACGGTCGGCGCAACCATCACCGCCAACATCGCCGGGTACAGACCGGCGCAACCGTTCTGGCCAATCGTCGCACCGAACGATGCAGCAAAGCTCGCCACCGACTGCGGAATCCCCAGACGACGGGTCTGCGCTTCAATGCTCAGCGGAATGCTGGCGGCGCTGGAACGGCTGGTGAACGCGAACGTCAGCACCGGCCAGATCTTGCGGAAGAAACGCAGCGGGTTGATCCCGGCCGCCGATACCAGCAAGCCGTGCACCACGAACATCAGGCCCAGACCGAGGTACGACACCACGACAAAACTGCCGAGTTTGATGATGTCTTGCAGATTGGAACCGGCGACCACTTTGGTCATCAGCGCCAGCACGCCGTACGGGGTCAGCTTCATCACCAGACGCACCAGACGCATCACCCAGGCTTGCAGGGTGTCGATGGCGTTGATCACTTTCTGACCTTTGTCGACGTCATCCTTGAGCAGTTGCAGCGCGGCAACCCCGAGGAATGCGGCGAAAATCACCACGCTGATGATCGAGGTCGGCTTGGCCCGCGCCAGATCGGCGAACGGGTTCTGCGGGATGAACGACAGCAGCAGTTGCGGCACATTCAGGTCGGCAACCTTCCCGGCATAGTCGGACTGAATGGTTTGCAGACGGGCCATTTCCTGGGTGCCGGCGACCAGACCTTCAGCGGTGAGGCCGAACAGGTTGGTCAGGCCGATGCCGATCAGCGCGGCAATCGCGGTGGTGAACAGCAGGGTGCCGATGGTCAGGAAACTGATCTTGCCCAGCGACGAAGCATTGTGCAGGCGCGCCACTGCGCTGAGGATCGAGGCGAACACCAGCGGGATAACGATCATTTGCAGCAACTGCACGTAACCGTTACCGACCAGATCGAACCAGCCGATCGACGCTTTCAGCACCGGGTTGCCGGCACCGTAAACGGTGTGCAGGGCCACGCCGAACGCGACGCCCAATACCAGCGCGAGCAGGACTTTTTTCGCCAGGCTCCACGTGGTGTGGCGGGTTTGTGCCAGACCGAAGAGCAGGGCGAGGAACACCAGCAGATTGAGTATCAGCGGCAGATTCATGAAAACTCCGATAAGACTTGTGCCAGTCGCCTTCTGGGGCAACTGCGAACCGGCAAGCCTAACAGCTTGATTTGCAATGAATTAATACCAAAATCGCAGGTCGTCCGTCGTTTTTGGAATAAGCGTGTGTCGCTCTCGGCAATGCATCTGGCGCAAACAGCGGCGCGGACGGTCGCTGACAGACGAGGACTGTCACACTTATTTGTTAGCGTCGATCTCTTTGAATCAGGGAGAAGAGGCTTATGAAGTTCGCACCGAAATTTCTGGCTGTCGCACTGACAGTGGGCATGGGCCTGGCCACTCAGGCGTTCGCTACTGACCTGAAACACTGGCCGGCCGATCAGGCCAAGGCGCTGGACGCGATGATCGCGGCCAACGCCAACAAGGGTAACTACGCGGTGTTCGACATGGACAACACCAGTTACCGCTACGACCTCGAAGAATCCTTGTTGCCGTTCATGGAAAACAAGGGCCTGATCACCCGCGACAAACTCGACCCCTCCCTGAAACTGATGCCGTTCAAGGACACCGCCGACCACAAGGAAAGCCTGTTCAGTTACTACTATCGCCTCTGCGAAGTCGATGACATGGTCTGCTACCCATGGGTGGCGCAGGTGTTCTCCGGTTTCACCCTCAAGGAACTCAAAGGCTACGTCGATGAGCTGATGGCCTCGGGCAAACCGGTGCCGGCGACTTATTACGAAGGCGATGTGGTGAAGAAGCTCGACGTCAATCCGCCGAAGATCTTCACTGGCCAGCAGGAGCTGTACAACAAGCTGATGGAGAACGGCATCGAGGTCTACGTGATGACCGCCGCCTCGGAAGAGTTGGTGCGCATGGTCGCGGCGGATCCGAAGTACGGCTACAACGTCAAACCGCAGAACGTCATCGGCGTGACCACCCTGCTGAAGAACCGCGAGACCAACGAACTGACCACCGCGCGCAAGCAGATCACTGCCGGCAAATATGACGAGAAGGCCAATTTGGGTCTGGAGTTGACGCCGTATCTGTGGACCCCGGCAACGTGGATGGCCGGCAAGCACGCGGCGATTCTCACCTACATCGATGAATGGAAAAAACCGGTGTTGGTCGGTGGCGATACCCCGACCAGCGACGGCTACATGCTGTTCCACGATGTCGACGTGGCCAAGGGCGGGATTCACTTGTGGATCAACCGCAAGGACAAGTACATGACCCAGCTCAACGGCATGATGGCCAAGCATGCAGCGGCGCAGGCCAAGGAAGGGTTGCCGGTGACGGCGGACAAGAACTGGGTGATCGTCAAGCCTGAGGAAATTCAGTAATCACCGCAGATTTAATGTGGGAGCGAGCTTGCTCGCGAATGCGTCGTGTCAGTCACCATTTGTATTTCTGACATGCCGCTTTCGCGAGCAAGCTCGCTCCCACAGTTTGATTTTTAGTGTTTCGGGAATCTGCTCAGGCAAAAAAAATGCCCCGCACTCAGGCGGGGCATTTTTGTATTCGACGGTTAAGCCTTACAGCCCGTCGAGCATCGCTTTGTTACGCACAGCACCCTTGTCGGCACTGGTCGCCAGCAGGGCGTAGGCCTTCAGTGCGGTGGTCACTTTACGTGGACGCACTTCAACCGGTTTCCAGCCCTTCTTGTCCTGTTCGGCACGGCGTGCGGCCAGTTCTTCGTCGCTGACCAACAGGTTGATCAAGCGGTTCGGAATGTCGATCAGCACTTTGTCGCCGTCCTGCACCAGACCGATCGCGCCACCGGCGGCGGCTTCTGGCGAAGCGTGGCCGATGGACAGACCGGAAGTACCGCCGGAGAAACGACCGTCGGTGAGCAGGGCGCAGGCTTTGCCCAGGCCTTTGGATTTCAGGTACGAGGTCGGGTAGAGCATTTCCTGCATGCCCGGGCCGCCTTTCGGGCCTTCGTAGCGAATGATGACGATGTCGCCTGCCTTCACTTCGTCGGCGAGGATGCCGCGTACGGCGCTGTCCTGGCTTTCGAAGATCTTCGCGTTGCCTTCGAAGACGTGGATCGATTCGTCGACACCGGCGGTTTTCACCACGCAGCCGTCGAGAGCGATGTTGCCGTACAGCACGGCCAGACCACCTTCCTGCGAATAGGCATGTTCGAAGCTGCGGATGCAGCCGTTTTCACGGTCATCATCCAGAGTTTCCCAACGAGTCGACTGGCTGAACGCCGTTTGGGTCGGGATCCCGGCCGGGCCAGCCTTGAAGAAGTGATGCACGGCTTCATCGTTGGTCTGGGTGATGTCCCACTTGGCGATGGCTTCTTCCATGCTGCGGCTGTGCACGGTCGGCAGGTCGGTGTGCAGCAGACCGCCACGGGCCAGCGAGCCGAGGATGCTGAAGATGCCGCCGGCGCGGTGCACGTCTTCCATGTGGTACTTCTGGATGTTCGGCGCAACCTTGCACAGCTGTGGAACGGTGCGCGAAAGACGGTCGATGTCGCGCAGGTCGAAGTCGATTTCGGCCTCCTGGGCAGCAGCGAGCAAGTGCAGGATGGTGTTGGTCGAACCGCCCATGGCGATGTCGAGCATCATCGCGTTCTCGAACGCCTTGAAGTTGGCGATGTTGCGCGGCAGTACCGATTCGTCGTTCTCGCCGTAGTAACGCTTGCACAGCTCGACGATGGTACGGCCGGCCTGCAGGAACAGCTGTTCGCGGTCGCTGTGGGTGGCGAGGGTCGAACCGTTGCCCGGCAAGGCCAGACCCAGGGCTTCGGTCAGGCAGTTCATCGAGTTGGCGGTGAACATGCCGGAGCACGAACCGCAGGTCGGGCAGGCGCTGCGCTCGTACTCGGCGACTTTCTCGTCAGAAGCGCTTTCGTCGGCGGCGATCACCATGGCGTCGACGAGGTCGAGGCCGTGGGAGGCGAGTTTGGTCTTGCCGGCTTCCATCGGGCCGCCGGAAACGAAGATCACCGGAATGTTCAGGCGCAGAGCAGCCATCAGCATGCCCGGGGTGATCTTGTCGCAGTTGGAAATGCAGACGATGGCGTCGGCGCAGTGGGCGTTGACCATGTACTCGACGGAGTCGGCGATGATCTCGCGGCTCGGCAGCGAATACAGCATGCCGTCGTGGCCCATGGCGATGCCGTCATCCACGGCAATGGTGTTGAATTCTTTCGCTACACCGCCAGCGCGTTCGATTTCGCGGGCGACCAGTTGACCCAGGTCTTTCAGGTGCACGTGGCCCGGTACGAATTGGGTGAACGAGTTGGCAATGGCGATGATCGGCTTTTTGAAGTCGTCATCTTTCATCCCCGTGGCGCGCCACAGTGCGCGGGCACCGGCCATGTTGCGGCCGTGGGTGGATGTTTTCGAACGGTAATCTGGCATGGAGCACTCCGGGCGGCTAATCGCTTACTAATCAGGTGCAAAAGGGGAGTGAGCTTCTATTGACGTCTGGAACACTCAGAAATGGCCGTGTGTCCGTGATGTTGCCGATGACGTTGCGGGATCGCCGCTGGTCTCAGCCTGAGCTCATAAACCCGCCGGGGGATGAATGGCGATGAATCAGCCGATTCTACACCGCTGGCGTCTGGAGGGAATGGCGCAAAGTGTTGTTCCAGTGCCGACGGTGCGTGTGGGATGACGATCGGCAGGTTTAATCCCCACCCGGTTGCGCAAGCGCATTGTCTGCAAGGTTCCTGGCGCGTTGGCTTATCCGGCTGTTGAGTATCAGCGCGATGCCGCTGAGCAGCACAAAGCTGTATCCCAGCGTCGATTGCATATTGGTCGGACTCAGGCTGATCAATGCACTGATCAACCCGCCGCAGATGAAGATGATTGTGCTGCCGGCCGAGGCTGATGTGCCGGCATTTTCGGGAAACAGCCCCATGGCCCGGGAGGTGGCGGCTGGACGCGTGATGGTGGTGCCGGCGGTGCAGATCAGCATCGGGATCAGCACCGTGGCGGGGGCCAAAGCATGGTGGGCGGCGAGATACAGCATGACCAGTCCCGACAGCAGGATCAGGCTAAGCCCGGTGATGATTTGCCGGCCCGGCGTGATACGTCGGTTCAATACGGTGGCAATGATGCCGCCCACGACATACGCGGCGCCGTACACCAGCAGGATCAGCGAAAACTCATAGGCCGACATTTGCAGTTGGTCCATGAAAATCAGCGGTGAAATCACGATAAAGGAAAAATGGCAGGCAAATGCGAAGGCTGAAATCAGCCAGTAGCCGACGAAGTCGAAATCTCCCAACACCCGTCGATAGGCCTTGAGAAAACTCATGGGAGGGCCGCTGACAACGGGGCGGGTGTTCTCCAGGAAAATCCAGGCCTTGAGCAACACTGCGCCAGCCAGCGCAGTGAACACCCAGAAGCTGCCGCGCCAGCCAAGGGTTGCTTGCAGAAAGGTGCCGGCCAGCGGCGATACGGAGATGAAAATCCCGGTGGCCGTAACCATCAGGATACGCAGACGATCACGCTCTTCACCTTCGAACAGATCCTGCACCAGTGCCTGGGACAGTACGAAGCAGCCGCACCCCAAGGCCTGTACTACCCGGAACACCAGGAACAGTGCGTAATCGCTGGTCATCACGCAACCGACGGCACCGAGCATCGATACGCTCATGCCGGCGAGCAACAAACCCTTGCGGCCAATCACGTCGGACAGTGGGCCGATCAACACCTGGGCAAACGCGATACCTACGGCGAACAGACTGATCGACAGTGCGATGTCCGCCGGTGTACTGCGAAAATGCGCCGCCAGTGCCGGAAACGAAGGCAGCAGGACATCCAGTGGAAACACGCCAAGCAGCACCATTGCGAGCAACAGGCTGACAGCCCCACGACGTTGACGGGGAGTTACCACGGATTTTCCTTTATCCATCGATCAGTCCTGCCTTGGCAAAAAGTGTCTGGTTATGGGGTGTGGCGAAAAATCCGGCCTTGCGCAATGCATCCACCGTAGCGATGCAACCTGATCGTGCACGCGCGCGGTTGGCCTGCACCGTTGCCATGCCGCCGACTATTTCCATCACGTCACTGTCGGCGATGCCCGCGCCACGCAGGCTCTGTTGCAGCCAGCGTTCGTCGACCTCGAAGAAAATCCCGATGATCTCCAGCAGCGTTCTACTCACAAACGTACGCTGGCGGCTGTTCATGGACAGCCAGCAGTAGTGGAACACTTCGGCAAAGTAGCGACTGTGGCGGGCTTCGTCGGCCAGATGGTCGCGCAGCATGTCGTTCACGCTGGACACCAGAGTGTCGCGGCAGATGTCCAGCAGCTCGCGGGCAATGATGGTCTCCGAGACGAAGCCGAGCAGAAACCATGCCAGTGCGCGGTTCTTCTCCGGGGTGCGGGCGATCATTGCGTTCATGCGGGTGATCCGCCTGGGGATCGTCGGCCGTCCGGTGATTCCGTAAAGCCCGGCGATCTGCTCCGCGAGACGATTGGAGAACAGCGCGTGGTAACCCTCATCGGTGTAGAGTTGCAGCGCCGCGTGCTTCATCGGCAGAGGCACGTAAATGGGCAGTTCCCGATGCGCAATGACTTCAACCGCGCGGTTGACGATGCGGTGTTCGAGCAGCGTGGTGTAGTCGAGGAAGTGCACCAAGTGATTGGCGGTCAGCCGATGCAACACCTCGCGCCCCGCAGCCTGGATTGCTGGATGGGCCAGGTAGGGCAGGAATGCGGGCGGGAACCAGTAGCGGCTTTGCAGTTGCTGCTGCACGTCGTCCGGCAATTGATAGTCGTGGGTGCTGCTGCGTACCGAGGCTCGGCTGTCCCAGTCCCTGAGGGTGAACTTGAGCGCCCATGACACCGGTACTTCATTCGGATCGGGGATCAGCAGGGTCATGCCTGGACCTCGCGCAGCAGATCGCGCATTTCCGCGCACATCACGTGCCCGTCGCTCGCACCGCAGCCGACAAAGAACAGCGGTTGTTCAGCGCTTCCCTCAAGTTTGAGCAGTGTTTCGACTTGCTTGTCGGCAAACGCACCGGTCAGCCAGGTGTTAAGGCCAAGCGCTGTGGCAACCAGTTGAAAGCTCTGCGATAGATGACCGGCTTCGACGAACGCCATTCGATAGGCCCGTGAGTGCTCGTACTTCCACCAGAGCCGATCAAATCGGGCCGTGATGAACAACCCAAGCGGCAGGTTGTTGATGAAATGCTGGCCGCCGAGCAAATCGCCCAGCGCCGGTTGTGGTAATGGATTGACCCGGCTCAGGGTGTGTTGCGCCGGGTGGTAGGCGTAGATGCCGGGTTCCAGATTCTCGACATTTTGTACCAGCAGAAAGCCTTCACAGGCGTTCAGGCCGCCACCGGAGGGGCTGCTGCGACGTGCGCCGAGGCCTTGGGCGATGCTGTCGTCGCGATCAATGTCGCGCTCGTGGAGATAACCGAGTGAAAGATAAAGCAGGGTGCCGACGTCGCTGAGCGTCATCGCTGCATCGGTAAAGGAGCGGCAGGTCTTTCGCTGAAGTAACGCGTTATTCAGGCTGTCGTTGCTCAATGCGTACGGGACGGGCAGCGCAATGCGCTGATCAGTCTCATGCTGTGGGCGCTCAGTCGCGGGGGGCGGGCAAGCCAATACTTCGTTGCAGTGCGCCAGATATTGTCTGGACCACTCATGAATGTTCTGTGGTGAGTGTTCGCAGGGAATGTTTTGAGTACCGATGTGATAGATCTTTGATAATTCATCCCAGCCCCATTGCGGGGTGTCGATTTTTGCAATGGTTAGAATGCCCGCGCTTAATAGTTGTGTATCTATGATGTTGTGGGTGTCGAACAGGTCTGGGTTGTTTATTAGTTGGGCAAGGCGCGATGAATAGTAGATGTCGAGTTCATGTTGAGTATGGTCTTTGTAATTCCATACTATTTGTCCTGGTGAGCGCGGCAATATAAAAAGATAAGGGTTGATGTACATGGGGCTGTTCACTCTGGCTGAAATCGAAAGGACGCTGAGTTGCCGGCACTCCCCAGCGTCCTGACTTACTTAACGGGCTTTAGGAGCAACCAGAAAAGCCAGGTTTGCGATTTTGTTGGTTTCCAGAGAAATCTTTTTCATGATGTGAACTCCTTGTTCGTTGAAATTTTAAGTCACCTCGTGGTGACGACTTCATAATAGTTTGTAATGGATTATTGGCAAGTGGATATTAAGTAGGAATGCTCCAGTAATTTTGTCGGAATAATCTTTAGCTGGAGATCGATTTTGTAGGGTAAGTTTCAATAATTAAAAGACGTAAGGAAATATCCTGCACGTTCATAGGAAGGCAAGTGTAGGAAGTCGTAAACGTCGGAAGAATTTACAGGCGCGGAATGACTGCCAGGGCCAGGCGTACAGCAAACGGGGAGCCTGCTGGCTCCCCGTCTCCGCATTGATCAGCTGTTAGGCAGCAGGCGGCAGGTGATGCTCTTGATGTAGCGCGTTTCGGCAATGGCCGGATGCACCGGGTGGTCCGGACCCTGACCGCCACGTTCCAGCAGCTGGATATTGCGATCCAGGTGGCGGGCGCTGGTCAGCAGGATGTTCTGCAGATCGTCTTCCGGCAGGTGCATCGAGCACGACGCGCTGACCAGGATGCCGTCCTTGTTGAGCAGGCGCATGGCTTGTTCGTTCAGGCGACGGTAGGCGCCTTCGCCGTTTTTCATGTCTTTCTTGCGCTTGATGAACGCTGGCGGGTCGGCAACGATCACGTCGAAGCGCTCTTCGCTGGCTTTGAGTTCTTTCAGGGCTTCGAAAACGTCGCCTTCGATGCAGGTCATCTTGTCGGCGAAACCGTTCAGCGCAGCGTTGCGCTCAACACCGTCGAGGGCGAACGCCGAGGCATCGACGCAGAACACTTCGCTGGCGCCGAAAGCGGCAGCCTGCACGCCCCAGCCACCGATGTAGCTATAGAGGTCGAGGACGCGTTTGCCTTTGGCATAAGGGGCCAGGCGAGCACGGTTCATGCGGTGATCGTAGAACCAGCCGGTTTTCTGGCCCTGAATGACTGGCGCTTCGAACTTCACGCCGTTCTCTTCCAGCGCCACCCACTCCGGCACCAGGCCGAACACGGTTTCGACGTAGCGGTTGAGGCCTTCGGCATCACGTGCGGCGGAGTCGTTCTTGAACAGAATGCCGCTTGGCTTGAGCACTTGGGTCAGTGCCGCGATCACGTCATCTTTATGCGCTTCCATGGTCGCCGAGGCGATCTGGACCACAAGGATGTCGCCGAAACGGTCGACCACCAGACCTGGCAGCAAGTCGGAGTCACCGTAGACCAGACGATAGAACGGCTTGTCGAACAGGCGCTCGCGCAGCGACAGGGCCACGTTCAGGCGGTGCACCAGCAGCGATTTGTCCAGCGCAACTTTAATGTCGCGCGACAGCAGGCGGGCGCAGATCAGGTTGTTCGGGCTCATCGCCACGATGCCCAACGGCTTGCCGCCGGCGGCTTCGAGGATGGCTTGATCGCCGGCCTGGAAGCCGTGCAAAGGGGTGGCGGCTACATCGATTTCGTTGCTGTAGACCCACAGGTGACCGGCGCGCAGGCGACGGTCGGCGTTGGCTTTGAGGCGCAAGCTAGGCAGGGACATGACGTCGCTCCGGAAAAAAGAGCGGGAGTATAGCGTGTTGGGGCTGGTGCCGGGATTGGAGAGCGATGAAACGCTGACGACGCCTTCGCGAGCAAGCTCGCTCCCACAGGGGATTTGTGGCGGACACAAGACCAATGTGGGAGCGAGCCTGCTCGCGAAGCGGTTTTGACTTCTACGCCGACAGTGCGTCGATCAGCTCTTTGTTGAACGCCGGAATATCATCCGGCTGACGGCTACTGATCAGGTGACCATCCTTGACCACTTCTTTATCGACCCAATTGGCCCCGGCATTGACCAGGTCGTCCTTGAGCGTCTTGTAACTGGTCATGGTTTTGCCGTTGACCAGCCCCGCCGAGATCAGCAACCAGCCGCCATGGCAGATCACCGCAATCGGTTTGCCGGCAGACGCGCCGGTCTTGACCAGATGTTGGGCATCCTGATCAATGCGGATGGTGTCGGAGTTCTGCACGCCGCCCGGCAGGACGATCGCGTCGTACTGCTCGCTGCTGGCTCCTTGAAAGGTCTGGTCGACCTTGAAGTCATCCGCCGGTTTGTCGTGATTCCAGCCTTTGACCTTGCCAGCCTCGGCCGAAAGGATGTCGACTTGCGCGCCGGCTTGCTCCAGTGCCTGCTTGGGACCGGTCAGTTCGACCTGTTCGAAACCGTCTGTTACCAAAATGGCGACGCGTTTGCCGGTGAGGGAAGTGGCCATCATAAGCTCCTGAGTCTGTGGGAGATTGCCGCCGTAAAGGACCGGAGTGATCCGTCGGGCATTACAGATTCCGAAGCCTGCGCGTGAATGAAAGTTCCTGACAATTGCCCACTGGTGTGTCGTCTCGCGGTTTTTAGAGGTTAGAATCGCCGCCTGTCCCAGAGTGTGTACTTATGTCCCAAGAGCTGACCACCGAACAGATTCAACAATCGCTGCAAGGCATCAGTGTGCCGGCGCAACCGCAGATCATGGTGGATCTGCAAATGGAGCAGTACATGCCCGACCCGGACCTGGAGGTGATCGCCAAGCTGATCGCTCAGGATCCTGGCCTGTCCGGCTCGTTGCTGAAAATCGTCAACTCGCCGTATTACGGTCTGAGCAACAAGATCACCTCGATTCAACGCGCGGTGAATCTGTTGGGCAGCCGCTCGATCATCAACCTGATCAACGCTCAGTCGATCAAAGGCGAGATGAACGACGACACCATCGTCACGCTCAACCGTTTCTGGGACACCGCCCAGGACGTGGCGATGACGTGCCTGACGCTGGCCAAACGCGTCGGCACTCAGGCGGGCGATGAGGCTTACGCCTTGGGCCTGTTCCACGATTGCGGCGTGCCGTTGATGCTGCAACGGTTCCCCAATTACATGACGGTTCTGGAAAAGGCTTACGCCAACGCTAGCGCCGAATGTCGCGTAGTGGACACCGAGAACAGCGAGTTCAACACCAACCATGCGGTGGTCGGCTACTACACCGCCAAATCCTGGCGCCTGCCGGAACACGTCAGTGCGGCGATTGCCAATCACCACAACGCCTTGGCAATTTTCAGCGATGAGTCTTCGCGCAACAGCCAGATGAAAAACCTGCTGGCGATCCTGAAAATGGCCGAACACATTTGCGCTTCGTATCGCGTGCTGGGCAACCAGACCGAAGATTTCGAATGGAACGCCGTCGGGCCGTTGGTACTCGACTATGTAGGGCTGTCGGATTACGACTTCGAAACCCTCAAACAAACGATCCGCGACCTCGGCGCGCATTGATTCGAGGACGCTATGCCTGAACTGCCGGAAGTCGAAACCACTCGTCGCGGGATTGCTCCGCATCTGGAAGGCCAACGTGTCAGTCGGGTGATTGTTCGCGACCGGAGGTTGCGCTGGCCGATCCCGGAAGACCTCGATGTGCGCCTGTCGGGGCAGCGCATCGTGCTGGTCGAGCGCCGCGCCAAGTACCTGCTGATCAACGCCGAGGTCGGTACGTTGATCAGCCATTTGGGCATGTCGGGCAATTTGCGTCTGGTCGAAGCCGGTTTGCCGGCGCTCAAACACGAACACGTCGATATCGAGTTGGAGTCAGGGCTGGCGCTGCGTTACACCGACCCGCGACGGTTCGGCGCGATGTTGTGGAGCAATGATCCACTCAATCACGAACTGCTGATTCGCCTCGGCCCGGAGCCGCTGACTGATCTGTTCGATGGCGAGCGTTTGTTTCAGCTGTCACGTGGGCGGTCGATGGCGGTCAAACCGTTCATCATGGACAACGCGGTGGTTGTGGGCGTCGGCAATATCTATGCGACCGAAGCGCTGTTTGCTGCCGGAATTGACCCGCGCCGCGAGGCCGGAGGCATTTCCCGAGGGCGATACCTGAAGCTGGCGATCGAGATCAAACGCATTCTGGCCGCTGCCATTGAGCGTGGCGGGACGACGTTGCGTGATTTCATTGGCGGTGACGGTCAGCCGGGCTATTTCCAGCAGGAGCTGTTTGTCTATGGCCGTGGCGGTGAACACTGCAAGGTTTGTGGCACCGGGCTGCGTGAAGTGAAGCTGGGCCAGCGTGCCAGTGTGTTCTGCCCGCGCTGTCAGAGCTGAGGAAAAAAGCTGAAAAAGTCCTACGGTCTATAGTGAGTTGTCTCACTGTTCAGCCCGAAGGATCGTGCCATGAAATCCTTGCAAGTCCTCTTTGTTGCGCTGCTGCTGTGTTCCAGTCTGGCTGTTCAAGCCGCGGAAAATGGCAGCGGTGACCCGCGCTACACCATCCAGAATCCACCGGCCTACGCCATGCTTGGCGATCTGCTGATTGCCCGCCCTTTATTGGTAGTGGCGACGGTGATCGGTGCGGGGGCGTTTGTCGTGTCGCTGCCGTTTACCGCGCTGGGCGGCGGGATTGGCGATGCCGGGCAGGCGCTAGTGGTGGATCCGGCGAAGGCGGCGTTTGTGCGCTGTCTGGGGTGTACGGGGGAGGGGTTTGAGCAGCGTGAGTAAGCTGATCAGGGTTTAACTGTGAGGCTGGCGGCTTCATCGCGAGCAGGCTCACTCCTACAATTGAAATGCGTTCCAATGTAGGAGTGAGCCTGCTCGCGATGGCGTCGGTACAGGCGCTGAAAAATCAGGCCTTGCCAGTGATCAGGCGGTACTTGTCCATCAACTGTTCTTCAGTCTCCGGATGCGCCTCGTCCAGCGGAATGCAATCCACCGGGCAAACCTGCTGGCATTGCGGTTCGTCGTAGTGGCCGACGCACTGGGTGCACAGGTTCGGGTCGATCACGTAGATCTCTTCGCCCTGGGAAATGGCGGCGTTCGGGCACTCGGGTTCGCAGACGTCGCAGTTGATGCAATCGTCGGTGATGATCAGGGACATGCTAACTCCAGCCGGGGCGGCGGGCCCGGGCGCAATAAATCAATGCGCGCAATTGTGCCGCATTGGCGCGCGCAGTGCACGCTGCTGCGATCAAGGGCTGTAATCAACAGCCAGGATCGCAGCCCGAGCCTTCGGCAACGTCTACTTTTTGAAGCGCAGGGTCAGCGCATCAGCCACGGCCGGGTGGACGAACTTGCTAATATCGCCGCCCAGCGCGGCAATTTCCCGCACCAGCGTCGACGAAATGAACGAATAACGCTCGGACGGCGTGAGAAACAGGCTCTCCACATCCGGGGCCAACTGGCGGTTCATGTTGGCCAGCTGAAATTCGTATTCGAAGTCCGACACCGCACGCAAACCACGCAGGAACACGTTGGCGTTCTGCTCTTTGGCGAAATGCGCGAGCAGCGTCGAGAAGCCGACCACTTCCACGTTCGGCAGGTGTTTGGTGACTTCGCGAGCCAGTTCGACCCGTTGTTCCAGCGGGAACAGCGGGTTTTTCTTCGGGCTGGCAGCGACCGCAATAATCACGTGGTCGAACAGGCGCGAGGCGCGTTCGACCAGATCGCCATGGCCCTTGGTAATAGGGTCGAAGGTACCTGGGTACAACACTCGGTTCATCGCGTCGTCCTGGCGGGAGTCCGTTGGGGAGTCGGATGGTATCGCAGCCGTCCCGGTCGGCCAAGTCGCCTGTTGGGTAAGAAAGCACTATAGACGATGGCAATAATCGGTTTTTTCACGGGTTTCTCAGCCGATCGGCGAGGGATGTTGCCAGTTGCGCGGTCAGGCCATACACCGACAGCTGCGGGTTGGCGCCGATGCTGGTGGGGAACAGTGAGCCGTCATGGATCGACAGATTAGCCAGTTGATGATGCCGGCCGAGACTGTCGGTGACCGCACTTTTCGGGTCTTCGCCCATCGCGCAGCCGCCCATGACGTGAGCGCTGCCCAACCGAGTGCGGTACAGCTCAAGGCTCAAACCATCGATCAGCGTGCGCGCTTCGGCCAAGGTTTTCACGTAACGGGCGTCGGCGTGCATCGGCATCACCGATTTTGCGCCGCCGGCGAACTGAATCTCGGCCATGACCTGAAAGGCCCGGCGCAGGCCTTCCCAGGCGTAGGGTGAAACCTGATAGTCGAGCACCGGTGAACCATCGCCACGCAACTCGACTGCACCGCCCGTGCTGTCCGGGTGAAAACCGTCACGCAGCAAGGCCAGCATGGCATGGGTGTGCGGCAGGTCAGCCATGTGTTGCGCACTTTCTTCCCCAAATCCGCCGAGCAGGGTGGCCGCCAGTGCCGGGTGCAGCGGCGGCACTTCAAGTTTGAAAGCCATCGGCCCGGTGGTGCCGTCCTTCCACTGGAAATGATCGGAATAGATTGACTGCGGCGCCCCGTAAAACGGGTTGATGACTTCATCGAAGCGCGCGGCGGACATGTTCACCGGGTGCAGGAAGGTGCGTTTCCCGAGGTTTTTATGCGGATCCGGGGCGTCCGAGCGCAGCAATAACGCCGGGCTGTTGATGCCTCCGCCAGCCAATACGTAATGCCGCGCTTTGACGGTGATTGTGCGCCCGGTCGGTTCGACGCAGCGCTCATCCATCGCCACGCATTGCAGGCCGGTGACCTTGTCGCCGCTGATCAGCAGTTTCTCCGCGCGGGCCAGATAGAGCAGCTCGCCGCCCTTTTCCAGCGTCGCCGGAATGGTCGTGACCATCATCGATTGCTTGGCGTTGGTCGGGCAGCCCATGCCGCAGTAGCCGAGGTTCCAGCAGCCGCGCACGTTGCGCGGGATCACGTGCCAGCTATAGCCAAGTTGCTCGCAGCCTTTGCGGATCACATCGTTGTTGGCGTTGGGCGGGACCATCCACGGCGCGACGCCGAGACGTTGTTCCATTTTCTCGAACCACGGCGCCATCTCGGCGGGGCTGTGACCTTTGACGTTGTGTTCCTTGGCCCAGTGTTCGAGTGTCGGCTCCGGGGTGCGAAAGCTCGAGGTCCAGTTGATCAGCGTCGTACCGCCAACCGCGCGCCCCTGGAGGATGGTGATCGCGCCGTCCTTGCTCATGCGGCCGATGCCTTCCTGATAGAGGCTGCTGTAGGCCTGGTCTTCAAGCATTTTGAAATCGGAGCTGGTTTTCAGCGGGCCTTCTTCGATCAGCAGCACTTTGAAACCGGCGGCGCTGAGGATTTCGGCGGTGGTGCCGCCACCGGCGCCGCTGCCGATGATTGCCACGTCGGCCTCAAGGGTGAGGTCGTCGCTCAGCTGTGCGCCGTTGTAGGTTTTCCAGCCTCGGGAGAGGCCTTCGCGGAACGGGTCGGGTACGGGCATCGATCAGGTTCTCTTGTTTTTGTTGTTCTGGCGGGCCTCATCGCGAGCAGGCTCACTCCTACATTTGGAATGCGAACCCCTGTAGGAGTGAGCCTGCTCGCGATAGGTGCGACTCGGTCTCAGACCGAAGGCGGGCCGGGATAGCCGCAATGCGCCCACGATTCAGCGCGGGTGTACCAGGCCATCATCACCATCTGCTGCAACGAGCTATGCCCCATACGCAATAAACTCAATGAGCTGTTTTCCCAGCGATCAAGGAAATGCCGCATGGCCTCGGCACTGGCGTTTTCCCAACTGCCCCAGATCCCGGTGAGCGGCCCGCGCGTCACCGCCATGCCGAGGACATCGAACAGTTGCCGGGTGAGTTTGAGCATTTCCGGCGACAGGTGATCGAGGCTGTAGTCCAGCGATTTGAGCGTGCCATCAACAGCGCCCGGCATTTTTTCAGCCGCCACAGCGCCATCGAGCATCACCGGAATCAGTGCGCGCAGAAACAGCAGATCGCCTTCTCGCAACGACACGAAACCGTTGGCCGCGACGCTCGATGAGCAGCCACTGAGACTGGCACCGAGCCCGGCAGTGGCGAGGAACGCCGTGGCGCCGAGGCTGAATTTCAGCAGGCCACGGCGGGACAGTGCAGGTGTTTCGGTCAGGCTTGGGTGCATTGTTTTTATTACCCGGCGGTGACGAATGTTTAGCGAATGAACAGCTTCTGGATCAGTTTCTGAATCGATTTGCCGTAGGGCGGATAAATAAGCCTGGCCGCGTTGAAGCGCTGTTTAATCAACACGCCTTTGGCTTTGCTGAAGGTCAGGAAGCCTTCGTGGCCATGGTAGTGGCCCATGCCGGAAGCGCCGATGCCGCCGAACGGCATGTCGTCCTGAGCCACATGCAGCAAGGTGTCGTTCAGGCACACGCCGCCGGAATGGGTTTCGTGCAGCACACGGTTCTGTTCGCGTTTGTCGTAGCCAAAGTAGTAAAGAGCCAGAGGACGTGGCCGCTGATTGATGTAAGCAAATGCCTGCTCGAGATCCTGATACGGCACGATCGGCAGCAGCGGGCCGAAGATTTCGTCCTGCATCACCGTCATCTCGTCGCTGACATTCAGCAGCACACTGTGCGGCATGCGTCGGCCCTGGCCCTGCTCGAACAGCGGAATCAACAGCGCACCCTTGCTGGTGGCATCGCTGACGTAGCCGTTGAGCCGTGCCAATTGGCGTTCGTTGATGATCGCCGTGTAGTCCGGATTGTCGGTGAGTGTCGGATAAAAACCCTGCACGGCCTGGCGATAGGCTTCGACAAAGCCGCCGACCCGATCTTCCGGCACCAGCACGTAATCCGGGGCAACGCAGGTCTGCCCGGCGTTGAGAGTTTTACCGAAGGCGATGCGCTCGGCAGCATCCTTGAGCGGTACATCGCGGGAGACGATGGCCGGCGACTTGCCGCCCAGTTCCAGTGTCACCGGGGTGAGGTTTTCGGCGGCGGCGCGCATCACGTGTTTGCCGATGCTGGTGGCGCCGGTGAACAGCAAATGATCGAAGCGCAACCGCGAGAATGCCACGCCAATGTCGGCTTCACCGAGCACCACGCAAACCAGGTCTTCGGGGAAGATTCGCGCCAGCAATTCTTTGAGCAACAAGCCGGTGGCCGGGGTCGATTCGCTGAGTTTGAGCATGACCCGGTTGCCCGCCGCCAAGGCGCCGACCAGCGGGCCGACGGCCAGATACAACGGGTAATTCCACGGCACGATAACGCCGACTACGCCCAGAGGCTGGTACACCACTTTCGCCGAAGCGGGCTGGAACGCCATGCCGACCTTGCGTCGCGAAGCTTTCATCCAGCCTTTGAGATGACGGCTGGCGTAATGAATGCCGTGCAGGCTTGGCATCAACTCTGCGAGCAGGGTTTCATCGGCGCTGCGATGGCTGAAATCGGAGCTGATCGCCTCGATCAACGCCTGACGCTCGTTGCTGAGCAAATCACTCAGCGCCTTGAGCCATTGCTGGCGCTGAGCGGCGGGCGGCATCGGATTGGCGGCATACGCGGCCCGCTGCGCCTTGAACAACCGATCCAGCTCTGCCAGTGGTTGTTGCAGCGTTTGCAGGTAAGCAATGTCGGCAGTCATGGTCTGCTCCGGATTTATTGTAGTGATGAACTTTTTAGAGTCTATGCTCTAGAAAGTCAAATGACTTCCTTGCACAGCAGTGTTTTATCCATTTCCGGTTAGGTCGTAAGATGCCCCCCAACGCACTCTGAATTAAAGCTCAAGCCATGGCCCCACGAATAAAAACCAGCGAGCGTATCGTGCTGAACAGCCTTGAGCTGTTCAATCAGCAGGGCGAGCGCAGCATCAGCACCAATCACATCGCTGCCCACATGGAGATTTCTCCCGGCAACCTGTACTACCACTTCCCCAACAAGCAGGCGATCATCGCCGTGTTGTTCAGTGAGTACGAAAGCCTCGTCGACAGTTTTCTGCGCCCGCCGCAGGGGCGTGCGGCGACGGTCGAGGACAAGCGTTTCTATCTCAAGGAATTGCTCTCGGCGATGTGGCGCTACCGCTTTCTGCACCGCGATCTGGAGCATCTGCTCGACAGCGATCCGGAGTTGGCCGCCCGCTATCGGCGCTTCTCGCAACGCTGCGTGATTCAGGGCGCGGCGATCTACGAAGGTTTTGTCGCTGCCGGGATTCTCGATATGGATCGCGTACAGATCGAATCGCTGACCCTCAATGCCTGGATCATTCTGACGTCGTGGGTGCGTTTCTTGTGCACCACCCGCGAAAACTCCAACCACCTCAGCGAGCAAGCCATTAAACGTGGCGTGTACCAGGTGCTGGTGCTGGAAGCCGGGTTTGTCACCGAGCAGGCGCGTGACGAGGTCAATGCGTTGTTCGAGGAGTTCTACGTGCCGCTGGCCCAGGCCCTTGAAGACGTGAAATAAACCGTTCTGTTGAAATCCCTCAGGAGCCCGTTATGCCGATTGCGCAACTGATCAGCCCCGAAGCACTGGATGCCCGCAAGGCGCAGCCGGGGCTGGTGATTCTCGATTGTCGTTTTGCCCTCGAAGACCCGGATTACGGTCAGCGCAGCTATGCCGAAGGGCACATTGCCGGGGCGAGCTTCGCCGATCTTGAACGAGACCTCAGCGGCACCGTGGTCAAAGGCGTGACTGGTCGTCATCCGCTGCCCGAGCCGGCGGCGTTGATCGAGCGGCTGCAAGCGTGGGGCATCAACGCTGACAGCGACGTGGTTTTGTACGACGACGGTCCGGGTGCCTACGCGGCGCGGGCGTGGTGGTTGCTGGCGTGGCTGGGCAAGCGCGATGGCGTGTTCATTCTCGATGGCGGGCTCAAGGCGTGGCATGCGGCGGGGCTGCCGCTGAGCCTGGATGCGCCGACGGTCAGTCGCGGTAGTTTCAGTGGTCAGGCGGATCTGAGCCTGCTGATCAGCGCCGAAAAATTGCAAAAGCGTCTTGGCCAACCTGCGTTGACCTTGATTGATGCTCGGGCTTTGCCGCGATTCAAGGGTGAAGTTGAGCCGATTGATCCGATTGCCGGGCACATTCCCGGCGCGCAATGCGCGGCGTTCACCGACAACCTCGGCAGCGATGGGCGATTCCTGCCGGCGGATCAGCTCAAGCAGCGTTTTGCCGCGAAGCTCGGTGAACGTTCGCCAGCGGATCTGGTTGCCTATTGCGGGTCTGGCGTGACGGCGTGTCACAACCTGTTTGCGTTGTGCCTGGCGGGTTATCCGTTGGCGTCGTTGTATGCCGGATCGTGGAGCGAGTGGATCAACGAGCCTTCGCGCGGTATCGCCACTGGCGAATAGTCACCACACATCCCTGTAGGAGTAAGCCTACTCGCGATAGCGGTGTGTCAGTCACCTTTA